>NZ_JEYB01000002.1:0-120958 GCF_000582255.1 Acinetobacter sp. 1566109
AAATTACGTACTAGCATAGCAGGAATTATATTTTCTTCTTTTGGGGGCTGTTCAGTTGCTTTTATAGTAGAGGTTTTTTCCATTTTTTCTGTTGGTTTTTCCTCTGCTTTTTTTATACATCCACTCAATACAAGTGGTACTACCATTAAGCCAAGAATAGTTTTATTCATCAATTATACCCTTACATAATTTATTTATCTTTTAAATTAAATTTTAAAGAATTTAAAAATTCATAGATATATTAATTGAAATTAGAATGACTTTATATGTTGATATTTTTTGAAAATAAATTTTGAAAAAATAATATTTATTTAATACAATAGTGAAGTAAGATATTGATAAGAAAAAAAATATGATGTGGATTAAATTTATATTGTATCCTTTGGGGATGTTTGTACTGTGGCAAACTATTTTCCTAATTGAACAAGTTTCCTTAGAAAGCTTAAATGCACCAAAATTACTTATGACTATAATTACACTCATTATAAATTGGGGAATGCAAATTTTGATTGGATATAAAATTCCTCAATTAGCCCCAAAACATAAATTTATAGCGAGTACTACATATATTCTCTTTCTTACATTCATGATCACCATCTATTCTATAACTATACTATTAGAAGGTTTTAAGGTTGCTCCCCAAAAAATATGGATGGGCTGCCTATTTTTTCATGTAATTGGCATGTTCATGTATTTTGCAAATAATAGAGATGACTTTTGTTGGGACGACTTACTAAAGTAGTTCAATATTTTCACACTTATTGCCTGTACTCTATTAAGTAAGGTAATGATCATTCTTTTTCATAATTTTTTGTCAAAAAAACATCATATTAGGCAAATTTTCGTATAAATTACTCTTCTAGGTAAGTTGAGTAATTTAAAGGAAAGAAATGACGCTTAAACAACTAAAAGCTTTTTTAGCCCTTGCACGTACACTCAACTATGCCAATGCTTCTTTAGAGTTACATTTAAGCCAATCAGCTTTAAGTCTCACCATCAAAAGTTTAGAAGAAGAGTTAGGCGGTAAACTGTTTAACCGTAATACACGCCGTGTTGAGCTTACCCAAGAAGGCAAATCCCTCATTCCGTATGCAAAAAAATTACTCGCCAATTGGGATGAAATGGAAAATGATGTCAAACAACGCTTTAAGCTTAATCGGGGAACTTTAAGTATTGCATCTATGCCCTTTGTGACTCACGCAATTTTACCTGAAGTAATTCACCAGTTTTTAGCACTTCACCCCAATCTTAATTTTTCAATTCACGATATTCCAAATGAGACTATTATAGAAAAAGTTCAGGATGGTATTTTCGAGCTTGGTATTTGTTTTGAACCAGATCTCACCGAAGGTTTAGAGTTTAAACCCCTATTTGAAGAAGATTTCTTGGCTCTATTGCCAAAGACTCATCCACTCGCTCAAACATCTTCTATTACATGGCATGAGCTTTGTTCAAACCCATTTGTGACCTTACAAAAACCTTCAATTGTTCGATATTTAGTGGAGCAAAATTGTTTGCGAAATAATATAACGCTCGATTTAAAAGTTGAATGTCATCAAATTTCATCACTCTCAAGTTTTGTGGCTTACGGTATTGGAGTAAGTGCAATTCCAAGACATTTTGCCAAACACATTGATAAGGAACATAACGTACTGATTGATTTAAAAGATGAAGCCATTCATAAAACAGTAGGAATTGTTTATAAAAAGAACTTTGAAATTTCAAATATTTCTGCTCAATTTATTGAAGCACTGGTTCAATATAAATTTTAAAAAATTAAAGACTGTCTTTTAAGATGAATTAAGCACACGTTTAAAATAAATTTATTAATCATTATATTTTTCAGTATATTGCAATCAGTTTTTAACATTTTTTGCTCAGTGTAAAACTGTTTTTTTGTTGAGAGTTTGATACCATTCATTGATTATACTTATTAATCCTTTAAAAAAATTAACTTCTATAACGCAAAATGTGATGCTAAAACTAAATTACTAAGGGATATAGGAAAACAACAGAATGAATAAAGTTTATGCCAATGCAGAGGCAGCACTGAAAGATGTTATTGCAGATAATCAAACACTTGCTGTAGGCGGTTTTGGTTTATGCGGAATTCCTGAAAAACTGATTATTGCAGTTAAGCAAAGTGGCGTGACTGGTCTCACATGTATTTCTAATAATGCAGGTGTAGATGATTTTGGTTTGGGTATTTTGCTTCAAACCAAACAGATCAAAAAAATGATCTCTTCTTATGTGGGTGAAAATAAAGAATTCGAGCGCCAGTATTTAAATGGTGAACTAGAAGTTGAACTAACTCCACAAGGTACCTTAGCTGAAAAGTTACGTGCAGGAGGCGCTGGAATTCCTGCGTTTTACACACAAACTGGCGTAGGTACACTCGTTGCCGAAGGTAAAGAAGAACGTACTTTTCATGGCAAAAATTACATTTTAGAAGAATCTTTAACAGCAGATGTGGCTCTTGTTAAAGCGTATAAGGCAGACAAGGCAGGTAATTTAGTTTTTCGTAAAACTGCTCAAAATTTTAACCCTGAATGTGCGATGGCTGGAAAAATTACAATCGCAGAAGTGGAACAAGTGGTTGAAATTGGTGAATTGGATCCGGATGAAATTCATTTACCAGGTATATATGTGAACCGCATTGTATTAAATGCATCACCTGAAAAACGCATTGAGCATAAAACTTTAAGCACGGAGGCAGTATAAAATGGCTTGGTCACGTAATGAAATGGCACAACGTGCTGCAAAAGAACTTGAAGATGGTTTTTATGTCAATTTAGGTATTGGCTTGCCTACCCTTGTTGCCAATTATATTCCTGAAAATATTAATGTTTGGCTTCAATCTGAAAATGGCTTATTAGGTATTGGTGAATTTCCAACCGAAGAAACTGTTGATGCCGATTTAATTAACGCTGGGAAACAAACGGTTACTGCTCGCCCAGGTGCAGCATTTTTCTCAAGCTCAGAATCTTTTGCCATGATTCGTGGTGGCCATGTCAACATTGCAATTTTAGGTGCAATGGAAGTTTCTGAAAAAGGTGACTTAGCGAACTGGATGATTCCGGGTAAGAAAGTCAAAGGTATGGGCGGTGCAATGGACTTGGTTGTTGGTGTCCAAAAAGTTGTGGTTCTAATGGAACACTGTGCAAAAGACGGTACACCAAAAATCGTGAAAAGCTGTAGTTTGCCTTTAACAGGTAAAGGTGTTGTTCATCGCGTGATTACAGACTTAGGTGTAATGGATATTACGCCACAAGGTGTAGAGCTCATTGAACTAGCTAAAGATGTTACGCTCGAACAAATTCAAGCTGCTACAGGTGTTGAGTTTTATAAAACCTTAGTTGCGTAAATTCTAAGATTTAGTTAGCTGTACAAGACTCAAGTTAGTAAGTGAGCTTGGGTCTTAACCCTTTTAAGCACCGGATGTGCTGTTTATAAATAAGAACGAGAAGGATTTTTCAGTTATGGAAAAACAGCAAGGAATTTTTGAAAGATTTGCGCTTCGGATTAGTGACTGGTCTGAAAAATGGTTTCCTGATTCATATATTTTTGCTCTGCTTGGCGTCATTATTGTCTCTGTCACTGCTTTAGCTATTGGCGCCCCAATCCACGATGTGGCCACTTCATTTGGTAATGGCTTCTGGAGTCTTATTCCCTTTACCCTGCAAATGACGATGCTCATTATTGTAGGTTATGTCGTTTCTGTATCTAAGCCCGTAAAATTTCTGATTCAAAAAATGGCGCGTATTCCAAATTCTGGACGTGGTGCTATTGTTTTGGTTGCAACTGTTAGTTTGTTAATTTCACTGGTCAATTGGGCTGTTAGCACAATCCTTACAGCGCTTTTAGTGATTGCATTAGCAAAACGTAAAGAGCTGAATATGGATTACCGCGCAGCGGCTGCGGCAGCAATCATTGGTATGGGTGCAACTTGGGCTCTTGGAATCAGCTCTTCGGCAGCACAGCTTCAAGCTAATAAAAGTAGCTTACCTGAGTCAATTTACAACCTAACTGGTGTTATTCCATTTACCGAAACGATTTTTCTTTGGCAATCAATTGCGATGACCATTATTTTGGTCATTGTTTCAATCGCAATTGCATATTTTTCAGCTCCAAAAGGCAATAATGTTAAAACGATTGATAGTTTTGATGTGCAGTTTGAAGAAGACAAACCTCATGAGGAGAAATCAACGCGTCCGGGCGATTGGTTAGAAAACTCGCCTATTTTAACGATTATTGTGGTGGCTTTAGGCTTAATATGGATGTTTTTTGAGTTTTCAAAAAGTAATCCAATTATTGCGATTTCAAGCTTAAATACATACAACTTTGTATTTTTAATGCTTGGTCTAGCGTTGCATGGCACACCACGAAACTTTTTAAATGCTGTTGCAAAGGCAGTTCCAGCCGTATCAGGAATTTTAATTCAGTTTCCACTTTACGGAAGTATTGCATTTATTATGACGCAAGCTTTAAACAGTCAGGATTTATCACTATCACATTATGTTGCCGAGTTTTTCGTTTCAATCGCATCAAAAGAAACCTTTGCGATTGTAATGGGAGTTTACTCTGCGGTACTTGGATTCTTTGTACCGTCAGGTGGTGGAAAATGGATTATTGAAGCCCCATATGTTATGCAAGCAGCAAATGATTTAAAGGTTCATTTGGGCTGGTCTGTACAAATTTATAATGCAGCCGAAGCTTTACCAAACTTAATCAATCCATTTTTTATGCTTCCAATGTTAGGCATTTTAAAACTAAAAGCAAAAGATGTGATTGGTTTTACAGTGACTCAGCTCGTTGTGCATTTTCCTTTAGTTTTATTCTTGCTGTGGTTCTTTGGTAGAACGCTCAGCTATACCCCTCCAACTTTTTAATTTAGTGGCGCCTTTAGTTTAGGCTAAAGGCAAATTTAGCAAATACACCAATAAGAGATATTAAGATGAGTTCAATTGTTATAGTTTCAGGTAGCCGTACTGCAATGGGTGGTTTTCAGGGTAGTTTATCTTCTCTAACTGCTCCAGAACTTGGCGCTGCTGTCATCCGTGAATCGATCCAACGTGCAGGTGTTAAACCTGAACAAGTAGATGAAGTGATTTTCGGTTGCGTACTCAGTGCAGGTATTGGTCAAGGTCCTGCTCGTCAAGCCATGCGTAAAGCTGGTGTGCCTGATCATGTCGGAGCTGTGACCATTAATAAACTTTGCGGCTCTGCAATGAAAGCGGTGTTAATGGCATCAGATACCTTAAAAGCAGGCAGTGCCAATATTATTGTGGCTGGCGGCATGGAATCTATGACAAATGCACCTTATATTTTGCCTAAAGCTCGCGGTGGTTATCGTATGGGACACGGTGAAATTAAGGACCATATGTTTTTAGATGGTCTTGAAGATGCAGAAACAGGTCGTTTAATGGGTTCTTTTGCGCAAGACATGGCAAACACCAAAGGCTTTACCCGTGAGCAAATGGATGACTTTGCAATTTCTTCACTTAAAAAAGCGCAAACTGCGATTACGGAAGGTTATTTCAAAGAAGAGATTGTTCCTGTTGAAGTAAAAACCCGCAAAGGTGTTGAAGTTGTTGATCAAGATGAGCAACCATTAAAAGCAAATCTTGAGAAAATTCCAACTTTACGCCCTGCTTTTAGCAAGGACGGTACAATTACAGCCGCTAACTCAAGCTCGATTTCTGATGGTGCTGCTGCATTAGTACTAACCACTGAAGAATATGCTCAAAGCCATGGGTTAAATACTTTAGCAAAAATTGTTGCAACTTCTACTCACTCACAGCATCCAAGCGAATTTACCATTGCTCCAATTAGTGCAATTCAAAAAGTACTTGAGCGTGCTGGTTGGTCTGTTGATGAAGTAGATGCTTGGGAAATTAATGAAGCTTTTGCAATGGTGGCAATGGCACCAATTCATGAGCTAGGTATTGATGAAGCTAAAGTAAACGTCCATGGTGGTGCATGTGCATTAGGCCATCCAATTGGCGCTACAGGTTCAAGAATTATCCTTTCTCTTATTTATGCATTAAAACGCTTAGGTAAAAAGAAAGGCGTTGCGGCTCTATGTATTGGTGGTGGTGAAGCAACAGCCGTTGCGATTGAAATTTAATTCAAAATTAAAAGAAGATGTAAGGATTTTTCTTACATCTTCTTTTTTATAAGTAAAATTCCTAAGCGGTTTTAAATAGCTCATAACAGGTTTGACGGAACCATTTATGGCTACTCTTATGGTGACAAGACATATGCCAATGTTGCTTAACGTCATAAGTTGGAAAATCAAGCGGTGCAGGTAAAATTTGTAAGTTCTCTCTAACCAATAAAACTTGGCTTAAATAATATGGAACAGTGGCAATCGCATCTGTTTCCTGAACGACTAGACCTACACCTAAGTAACTTGGTAAACGAATTAAAATATTTCGATCCAACCCTTTATTTTGTAGTTCATTTTTAATGTGATAATGCCCAATACCTGCATCAATATCGATATGATATTCGCGCATGTAATCTTCTAAAGTAAAATTATTTGGATCTAAACGCGGATGGCTTTTTGAGCTAATCACAACATAGTGTTGACGAAAAAACTTCTGCTGATAAAAACCTTCTTCTAATTGTGGCAAGAAACCTATCGCCAAATCAATTTCACCATTTGCCATTTGATAGCTGGTTTCTGGCGTAATAGGCCTAATATTTAAACGGATGAGAGGTGCTTTTTCTTTTAAATAGTTGGTTAACTGAGGCAGTAAAACCAAATGTGACACATCAGTCATTGCAATCGTAAACAGCTGGTCTGATGTCAATGGATCAAAGTTCACATTAAAGTTATTAATACTTTCAACTTTATCGATAACTTCACTAATCAGAGGAAAAATCTGCTTCGCCAGTTCGGTCGGAATCATTTCATTGCCGACTCGAATAAACAAAGGATCATTAAAATGTTGACGAATTTTGTTTAGACCGTTACTTACACTCGGCTGTGTTAAACCAATAGCATCTGCGGCCATTGAAACACTTTTGAACCGATAAATATGATAAAAAATATTTAATAATCTACTGTCTAGATCAAACAAAATTGTCTCCGCTTGGACTTAATAATCCATTGAAATAAGTTCAAAAGCAGTTATAAATGATAGAAAAATTCTTCTACCCTACTTTTGACTTATTGAATTTTACTCTAAATTAGCAAAGAATTCAGACGAGGGGCAATGCTTTATCATGCCTTTCATCATAAAGACCCAAGCATAATCTACTTATTTGCTTAATTTATATATAAATATCGTGTACTTCACCCTTTGAATGAGTATGCGTTATAGTTCTTGCTGGGCTTTAAAACCATTCCATATTTGTTGTACCGATTTATTATCACTCAAATTATTTTTGAAAATATAAATATCTTGAGCAAGGCAATATTCTTGCTGATCTAAAATAACCAATTTCCCAGCTGCAAGGTCTTCTTCAACATTAATTTTCGGAATCCAAGCAACCCCTAGACCTTGTAAAACCAGCTCTTTTAAATTGGTGGCATTATCAGTTTCATATAACGTTTTATATACGAGCTTACCTTCAATAAGTTGGTCCACTAATTTTCTTAAGTATGCGTGTTTACTATACGCTAGTAGAGCAAAGTTACTTTGTATTGTATGTTTTGGGCTATGGTCGGGTTCAGTTGCGGAAACCGGTACAATGACCGTTTCAGCAATTTTAATACCACTTAAAATATCATCTCCAACTTTTCTAATATTGCTTTTATCTGCATAGCAAATCATGAAATCACAGGCGCCTTCTTTTAACAAAGATAGGCCTTCTCCACTATTCGTTGCGACAATTTCAATTTTTAAATCACGAATAAGAGTAGGAAATTTCTTTAAAAATGTTGTTAAAAAACCTGAAGCTAATGAGTGAACCACACAGAAACGAATGGTAGATTCAGTCTCATTCTTAATATTTTTAATAAGTTTTGCGGTCTCCTCTACCTGTTTTTCAATATTCTTAGACATTACTAATAAAATTCGACCAATGTCTGTAAATTCGATGTTGTTTTTGTTGTTCCTAATAATGACTTCAGCACCAATCATTTCTTCAATTTGTTGAATTCTTCGAGTAAATGCAGACTGGCTAATAAATCTTTTCTCGGCTGCTTTTGAAATCGAACGTTCACGTTCTAACGTGAGAAGATCCTCTACCCAACGGACTTCTAAATTCATCTTATCTATTCCCTTTTAGATTTGTAATTTTATTAATTGATATTTTTGGGAAGAAGCATAAATAAATTTAGGGATGAGAAAGAATGATAAAACATAGGGAGTACCTGCAAAAATGCGAGAAGTGAAAGGACAAAGCCAATCTATAAAATTAAGTATTTAATAATTCTGACATAGAAAAGAAGATAAGAAAATAATAGGTTTTGTTTTCACGAGACAAGAGATGAACATAAGTACAGTTCAGCTAAAAAAATTATTTAAATCAATCAATAAAAACCCATCATAAAATTAAATAAGTGATCTTAACAAGATAACTTTTAGAAATAAGCACGAAATTCTATTCGTACATTTTAATGATAAAAAAAGTCCGCACCTTGGGGAAGAATGCGGACTGTAAACTGTTTCAATAACCAATCTCTAGGTTATTGATTGAATTTTAAGAATCTTAAATTAATACACTATTCCACTATAAAAAGTATCTAAAAAATCTAGTTTTAGACTCTTTCTCACTTCATCTAATCATCAAAAAAGAGAATTATTATTTACTCTTACAATGATTTGGTAAGGTAATAATTGATAAGTAAATGATTACCTTACCTCATTTCAGGATTTAAGCAGTATTAATAATTAATTGTATTTCATACAATATTTAAGGTAAGTATAAATTAATAAGATAATCCCGACTATTATACTAAAGTATCTATAGACTGACAGGGAGTGCATTAATTCATCAGTAAGAGCGATAATTCATCCACATAATGATCTATAGAAAATGAACTAATATTCACCAATTAAGTAGTATAACTTTCTTGAAATTTCAACCATCATGTTTGAAGTATATTGGCTGATTTCAAATATCTGTTTTTTCTGTGGGTTAAATACCATATTGTCTTTTTCATCACTAAAAAAAACATAAGTTGTGTATTTATCCATGTGATGAATATGCTCTTTCAAGCTTAGTTTTTCACCAGAGTTAGGGTCATATGCAATAAACTTCATTCTCATGCATTTGTCTCTTTACAGCGCTGACATCTTAATAAAATTTCAGTCAGAAGATTATTTAATAGACAATAATCTTCATTACCTCAATTACTTATACGATGCAGTAGGGATATTTTGTTTTGCTTTTTGAATAGATAACTCAGCATTCTTAATCGATTGCTCAGCTTCTTTAAGCATGTGTGAACTTTTGGTTTCAGTTTTTTCTTCATTTCCTATAAGGAGATAGCAAGTAAAACTTCCCAATATTAGTAAGGCACCAATTACTTTTAACATAAACTTAATAAATCAAAATTTTCTGTATTATAAGTATTTTTATGTGAAATGCATCACAATTTTATTAAAATTTATTAAACAAAACTCATTATTTCTTTATATAAATTAATTTTCACATGAAAATTCAAATAATTTAATAACATTCCTGAATAAAAATCATTATTTAGTTCGCTTCAAATTTTTTAATTTACTTAATTCTTGTTGAGCAACTCACTCTAAAGAAATTATACAAACAATTGAATATATTAAATTTTGTAAGATATATAGCTTCCAAGACTCATCAACTATTACATATTCATTTTAGTGTAATTCATTTTTTGATATGCAAAAAATGCATAATTACTTTAATAAATGCATTAGAAGTGAAGCATTTCGAATTCTAAGATGAATCATCTTTAATGAATCGAAGTTTAATGATGAACGCAGATATTACTACCCGTATTGAGAAGGATCTTATTGGTCATAGAGAAATCAACAATGATCATTATTACGGAGTTCAAACATTACGTGCTTTAGAAAATTTCAACTTAACAAATAGCAAAGTTGGAAATTTCCCTAACTTAATTAAAGCATTAGCTATGGTTAAACTTGCCTGTGCTGAAGCAAACTATAATCTTAAAAACTTAGATCAAACTAAATTTGAAGCGATCGAATATAGCTGTAATCAGCTTATTCGTGGAAACTTCCATGACCAGTTCCCAATCGACATGATGCAAGGCGGTGCTGGTACTTCAACCAATATGAATGCAAATGAAGTATTGGCAAACGTTGCTTTAGAATATATGGGACATTCTAAAGGTCAATATCAGTACTTACATCCAAATAACGACATTAACATGTCACAGTCAACAAATGACGTATACCCTACTGCAATCCGTTTAGGTTTGTTACTTAGCCTAGATGAGTTAAATCTTCCATTTAACAATTTCATTCTTAGCTTCCTAAATAAGTCTCAAGAGTTTGCACACATTTTAAAAATGGGACGTACTCAGTTACAAGATGCTGTGCCTATGACATTAGGTCAAGAGTTTGGTGCTTTTGCGGTAACTCTACAAAAAGACCTTGAGCAAATTAATACGCTTATTCCAAATGTTTTAGCTTATATGAACCTTGGCGGTACAGCGATTGGTACAGGAATTACCACTGAATATAGTTACCGTGAACTCGCGATCCAAGCACTTGGAAAAATTTCTGGTAAGAAAATTAAGTCAGCTCCAGATCTAATCGAAGCAACTTCAGATATGGGTGACTTTGTTCTTTTATCTGGTTTATTAAAACGTACTGCAACTAAACTTTCAAAAATTGCCAATGACTTGCGTTTACTTTCAAGTGGTCCACGTACTGGCATTAATGAAATTAACTTAGAAGCACGTCAACCGGGTAGCTCGATCATGCCAGGTAAAGTAAACCCAGTTATTCCAGAAGCAATGAACCTTGCTTGCTTCCAGATTATTGCAAATGATTTGGCTGTAACTTTAGCTGCTGAAGCTGGTCAATTACAGTTAAATGCAATGGAACCACTTATTGCATTCAAACTATTTGAATCGATGGATTTACTTGGTAAAGCAATGGCAATGTTCCAAAGTAAATGTATTGATACGATTACAGCGAACCCTGAGCACTGTAAAGCTTTAGTTGAAAACTCAATTGGTATTGTGACTGCGCTTAACCCATACCTAGGTTATGAAACTACAACTCGTATTGCTAAAACAGCAAATGAAACTGGGCAAAGTGTATTGGCTCTAGTTCAGAATGAAGGTTTATTATCAGCACAAGTGCTTGATGATATCTTGTCGATTAATAATATGGTTAAACCAAAAATGTCGGCTTAATTCCTGAAATAAAAAAGGAGCTTTTAAAGCTCCTTTTTTATTTGTCCTGTAACTTTTAAAAGCTAAAAGTTGTAGAAAATTGAGCTGTGCGAGGATTACCTAAGAATAGATAGTCATCCCCCATAAATGCCCCTACATCACGCCAATATTTCTTGTTAAATAAGTTATCAATATTGAATCTAAAAGTTGTGTCATGCCCAGCAAAATTTGTTTTATAGGCAGCACCAATATTAAAGATAATATATCCGCCTACTTTTGCAGTTCCCTCTTTGTTTGCATATTTACTGCTACTATATTGCATACCACTGAGTAATCTTAATCCTTCAACTGACGGTACTTTATAAGATAACTGTGCAGTTGCGCGTACCTTTGGTACATTTTGAGTTTGATGACCTTTGTAGCTGTCAGTATCAATATCAACAAGACGAGATTTGGTAAAGGTAATACCAGAGCTTACATCAAGTGTATCGGTTAAGGCGCCTGTTAAACCTAACTCAATACCTTGATTGTGTTGTTTGCCTTGCTCAACAAATTCTAATTTTCCTTCAGAATTTGTAATCGTATATTGATTATCTTGTTTTAAATCAAAAATAGCTGCTGTTACTAAGAAGTTGCGTATTTGTTGCTTAACACCAAGTTCATACTGTTCAGAATTTCTAGGTGATAGAACTTGATAAGCATTCGCTTCTGCATACCATGGAGCTTCACCACCATCTGATAACCCTTTGGCATATGAAGCATAAAGATTAGTCGCGGAAGTTGGGCTATACATGAGTGCTAATTGTGGCAAAAACTTGTTTAAATCCGTATCACGGCTTTGCTGCCCATCTGAATTATAAGCTTGCTCATCAAGGTGGATAAGTTTTCCACCGAGTAGAGTTGACCATTGATCGTTAAATTGAACTCGGTCAGAGATTGTAAATGCAGTCTGATTGCTTTCCAGAGCTTTAAAACGATTACCTAATTTTTCAGTTGGCATTTGAAAGTCTGGTTTATCAACATAAATATTGCCAATTTCATTCTCAATAAGTTGATTGCTCGGATCATAACGCTTCAGGTTTTTACGTGTATTTTGCAATTCAAACGTTACATGATGCTGAAGGTTGCCAGTATTGAATTGACCATTTAACCTAGCAGCAAACTGGTTGGTAATACGTGTGTCATCTGGACTACGATAGTCATAAAGATCATAGTTACCATCTTTATCGAATACCGCAAATTCATTACCTGATGAGTAATAACTTCCATAAGGAAATACAACATAATCATCAATCACAACACGGCTTTGTGATGCACTTAAGCTACCATTCCATTGATCGTTAAATGCATATTGATATTTCAAACTTGCATTTAGACTGTTATTTACAACAGGTTTACTCCAAGACTGATAACCCAATAACCGGTCTTGATCTACATTTGTTGGTACTTCTTGCCCATCAAGCAGTTGATAACCCGGTACAGAGCGTTGGCTTTGATGCTGAGCTTCAATGTCAAACAGTAGTTTAGAGCGATCATTAATTTTCCAGTCTAAAGCTACTGAACCAAACTCACGCTTACCATTTGCGTGATCAACATTTGGATGAATACTTTCATGTGCTAGATTGATTCGATAACCGAAATTATCATTAACAAAGCCGCCAACATCCGTTGCCAGTGTATAGCCGCCTTCTGAATTTGCATCGACCGTAATATTTTTAACATCGGCAGGCCTTTTGGTTACATAGTTAACAACACCACCTGGCGTCGACATACCACTTTGAATTGCAGAAATGCCTTTTAAGATTTCAACTTGTTCTTTATTTTCTAAAGCTACATTTTGCTCGCCACGTATGGTATGGCCATTAATGAGATAACTTGAACCTAAATCGAGTGCAAAACCCCGTGCTACAAAGTTTGGATAGTAGCCAATAGCAGCGTAGCCATCGCCTAAGGATGAATCATTTTTAATAACATCAGTTAAAGTTTTTGCGTGTTGATCTGCTATACGTTCAGAAGTAATGGTTGTAATAGATGCAGGAACTTTCTTCACATCATCTGTTTGAAAACCAGATAAAGTCACTTTTTTTGATGAGTATAATGCATCATTATTTTGTGTAGCGTTCACAGTAATGGTTGGGAGCTGCGAAACCTCCACTTCATTTGCATAAACGACAGATGTTATGAGTGCAATAGATGAAGCCAATGCTGTTTTAGAGCATGTCATGAAGTGAAGATTTAACGAACGTCTTTCCATTGAATAGTTACCTGCTATTGCGAGCATAATTTATAAGGCTAAAAATGGTTATCTACCCTGTTTTCAGCCACGCAAGAATACAGGCACACATATTGAGAAACAACACATTCTGTATTTTTTCGATTAAGTGAATTTTGTCCAAATTTTTGAACTTATCATTATATAAATTTTATTTATTTTCTTGAGAATTGAGACTATAACTTTTTAAGTATTATCAAATATTCAAATTACACTTAAGCTCAAAATGGAATCTAAAAAGGAGAAAGAGAATAGAAAAAATACTGGTATTAAATTAGCTCAATGATTTTAAATATAATTCATTATCAAATTGAGCGCAAGGAAATGTTCGATCATTGGTTAAAATATCTTTAAATCGAACAAAAGGACGTTATCTCACTAGAAACGAATTTTAAAATTAGAAAAAATGAATGGTTAGGAATTTTAAGGACGTGCTCAGGGTTGAGTAACTTTTACTGTTTCATTCTCTTTTCTGTTTAGCATACCTAAAAAATTCCTAGTTTTTGTCTACAAAACGATGGATGTAATATGACATATACTCAGGAAGAAAAACGTAGTCGAATACGTGGGATTGTAGGCGCAGCCTCTGGTAATTTAGTCGAATGGTTTGATTTTTATATTTATGCAGTATTTGCTGCTTACTTTACTCAAGCTTTAACCGCACCTGATATGGATAGTACGACCAAGTCTATTTATGTTTGGGGGGTATTTGCAGCAAGCTTCTTTATGCGTCCGATTGGAAGCTGGCTATTTGGTCGTATTGCAGATCGACATGGCCGAAAGAAGTCGATGATCATATCAATTTGTCTTATGGCTTTAAGCTCCTTTTTATTTGCAGCTTTGCCTACTTATGATCAAGTCGGTTTATTTGCCCCTTTTCTGTTACTGCTTGTTCGTTTACTTCAAGGCTTATCAGTGGGTGGTGAATATGGCGCCGTTGCCACTTATATGAGTGAATTAGGCTTAAAAGGTCAGCGTGGTTTTTACTCGTCTTTCCAATATGTTACCCTCTCTGGTGGTCAATTGCTTGCAAGCTTACTGGGCGTTATTTTGTTGACGTTCTTAAGTGAACAACAATTACATGATGGCGGCTGGCGTATTCCGTTTGTTATTGGTGGTATCGCAGCAATTTTATCTTTGCTTGCACGTAGTCGTTTAGAAGAAACGCTTTCTCATCAAGACAGCGAACGAAAAGAGTCTGGCAGCTTAAGAGAACTCTTTAAAAAGCACTGGAAAACCTTTTTATTGGTGGTTGGATACACTTCTGCCGGTTCATTAACGTTTTATGTAGAGACCGTTTATTCAAAAACCTATTTAACCAACTTAGGGATGGATGGAAAAACCGTTGGTTATATCATGACCTTCGCGCTATTTGTCTATATGTGTGCTCAACCTGTATTTGGAGCAATTTCGGACCGTATTGGGCGACGCTCTTCAATGTTGGCATTTAGCTTATTGTCCGCCATTTTTATCTATCCTGTCATGGTAATCGGGATGCGTGCCTATATAGATTCTCCGATCATCATTACATTGCTACTCATCTTTATGATGATGTTACTCAGCTTCTATACTTCCATTAGTGGTTTGGTAAAAGCTGAAATGTTCCCACCTCATGTGCGGGCTTTAGGTGTAGGTTTCTCTTATGCAGTAGGTAATGCGCTGTTTGGTGGTTCTGCGCCTTCGGTTGCCTTACAGTTTAAAGCTGCCGGAATCGAAAATACCTTCTTTATATATGTCATTGTCATGCTGATTATCTGTTTCTTATGTAGCCTTGCGCTTCCGAAAAAACCAGATTATTTAGAACATGATCATTAATTAAATAAGATGCCTTCTGTCCCAAGCAGAAGACATCTTTTAACTCTTAGCAAATTCTTTTAAAAAAGCCCACGGGAAAATCCCTTTATCATGCCCATCATTAAAGCAAATTTGGGCACCATAACCTTGATCAAACATAGCTGTCACTTCAACATTTTGATGCTCTATTTTAATTTGTTTAATCCGCTTCGCTCGGCAAAAGCCACATGGGCAAATTTCCCTTAAACTTTGATGACTCAGACATACGCTTGAGCCATCGGTCCATATAAAGTGAACCTGCTTATTTATAGTGTCGACACGGATATCAGGTCTGATTTGCATACTTCACCTCACCAATTTGATTTAATCCAATACGAATCGCTTTTCGTACTTCAGGGTCGGAGTCATTTTGATGTTGTTCTAATAGGTTCTGAGCTTCTGCTGTACCAATTTCACCGAGTGCTAAAGCGACTTCTTTACGTAAATTGCTAATTTCATGATTAAAGTTATCAGTCAAATGAGCTACTGCCAGACGCGACTTGAGTAACCCTAAACTTCGAACTGCGGCAATACGTACTTGCCAATATAAGTCTGATACAGCATGAATTAAAGGAGCTTCGAGCTGAACAATACGTAATTTTCCAATCGTAAGAGCAGCTTCCACTCTTAGTTGCCAACTTTCCGAAGTTAAAGAATGTTGAAGTGCTTGGATAACTTCAACCGATATGTTCTGACTATAAGCCAAACCACCTGTTGCAATACGGCGGACCTCATCATCGACATCTGTTTCAGCAGTTTTTGCCAATATTGTAATCGCTTGGTCTTGTTGCAACCAACTTAATGCACTGACTGCCTCACGGCGTACAAATGCATCTTCATGGTGTACTAAAGCAGATATCTCTTCAAATAATTGCTGGGGTCGTAAAGGTTTTAAAGCACGTAAAATTGCACTAAGGGCAAAAGTATCCGTATGCTTTAAATAAGGCGCAAGGATTGGGGCTGATGCCGCATTTTTCACTTCACTTAAACTTTGACTGGCAGTTTGTTTCACATTCACATCTGTATCAAATAAAGCTTGAGCCAATACTTGTAAACTGGTTGGATCTTCCCAACTTTCTAACTTTTTTGCTGCCTCTTGACGAACTAAAGCTGAAGAATCGTGTTGCAATGCTGTATGCAACCAAGGGAGTAAATCTGGATTTTCTTCATCGCCAATATTCATTAAAGCGACAAAGCGAATCTTTTCATCTGCATGATTGAGCTGCGCAAGAAATTCCTGATTATATTCATCGAGGTCATCTAAAGCTTGATAATAAAAACTCATTCGTATTCCTTAATTTGTGATTTCTTTCCAAGCCCTAATGGATTTAAACGGCTTAACTCTTCTTGTTGAGTGGCTTCTTTTAAAGTCTGGATGCAATGCTTCTTAATGGCTGTAAATTCACTACTCGTTACAAGCTCAACATTCCGTGGACGTTCAAACTTAAGTGGAATTTCTTCAATAATTCGTCCTGGCCGATGGCTCATAATCAACACTCGATCGGCTAAAAAAAGTGCCTCATCAATATCGTGGGTAATAAATAAAACTGAAGTTTGAATTTCTTGCCAAATTTCGAGTAATAGCATTTGCATTTTTAAACGAGTTTGAGCATCTAAGGCACCAAAAGGCTCATCCATTAATAAAATGCGAGGTTGATTAATCAGTACTCTCGCAATTTCAACTCGTTGCTGCATGCCACCAGAAAGTTCGGCTGGAAATTTATGTTCAAAGCCTTTAAGTCCGACCAGATCAATCATTTTCTGAGCTTGTTCAATACGCTTTTGTTTAGCGATGCCTTTCATTTTCAAACCAAAGGCAATATTTTCAAGCACGCTTTTCCACGGAAATAAAGTATGTTGCTGGAACACCAAACCTCTATCTGGATGTGGTTCAAATATCGATTCATCATCGACCGTTAAAGACCCAGAACTAATTGGTAAGTGCCCTGCCAAAGCACCTAATAATGTTGATTTACCGCAACCCGACGGGCCAAGTAGACAAATAAATTCGGCCGGTTGTATTTCGAAATTAACCCGATCTAATGCCTGAAAACGATTTTTAGCTTGCCCTAAATGTAGCGATAGATTTTGAATACGCACATGGCCTTGTGTAATTGACATTTTAAGACTTCCTCAGTTGATACCATGGAGTAAATCGGTTTCCAATCACACGCACCAATGTACTGCTAAACATACCTAACGCTCCGATCAGCACCATGCCAACCACGATATTGCTATAGTTTTGCAAGGTGAAAGATTCCCATGTGAAATATCCAATTCCATGTTGCCCAGAAATCATTTCGGCAGTCACTAAACAGAACCAACAAGTACCCATTCCAATAGATAAACCCGTAATAATGTTCGGTAATGCACCTGGAATAATGACTTCATGAATGATGGCAAGATCAGAAGCGCCTAGACTTTTTGCAGATGCAACGAGTCTTGGGTCAACTGCACCAACACCATGTACGGTGTTTAATAAAATTGGAAATAAAGCCCCAATAAACGTAATAAAAATCATGGAAGCTTCTGATGAGGGAAAAATCAGAATTGCTAAAGGAATCCATGCAACTGCTGGTATTGGACGTAATACTTCTAATGGTGGCATTATAAAGGCAGCCAGTTTTTGGTAACGTCCTGCCAACAAACCAATACCTACACCAATTAGAGCCGCAAGCACAAAACCAATCACTACACGAAACACACTAGATTCAACATGTTCAAATGCAGCGCTGAGTTGAAAAAAAGCCCATAGCGCATGAATGACATCTAAAGGTGTCGGGACATTGCTAAAGTTCACGAAGCCTAAATTTATTTTAAACTGAGCAAGTCCTTGCCAAATTGCTATCCAAAAAGCTATAGATGTGAAAGCAATGACATAGCTTTTTAAATGCGCCGGATATGATCTCAACTGCCGAAAAAATTTAGTCAAAAATGTAATTTGGTTATTAGGTTTTGTCTGGGCTAAACTACTCATTTGTTACCTCCTGCTCATTAGGTAAGACAACACATCAGCTCTGTGTTACAAGCTGAATAGCTTTAAAGTCATATACTTTTCCACCCTGTTGTTTAGCCCATTTTTCAGCATCATCTTTTAATAAAAAGGCTTGAATTTGTCCTGCTTTGTCTGTGGCATACCATGCCAAATTGGCAAGTAACTTAATGTCGGACTGATGATCTTGGCTATAAACCACACGTACCGTTTTTCCATTGGCTTGTATTTTCTTTAAATCAGAAAAAGCATGCTCAGGCGTTTCATAGCTACGAACTTTTTCTTCACCCTTTACCCAAATTTGAGTCACCCGATCAAATGTCTTGATGGGTTGGCCCGTTAATGCGTCATTGGCAACCAAAGGTGATTTTGCATAGTCGGCCAGTTGCTGGCTGTAATTAAGTCCAGATGCCTGAAATGCATCCTTAATGTATTGATCATCAATAAATTTATTTACATCAAGCGTACCGTCATTTTTGCCTAGAACTTTTAAGGTGTCTATCGCAATTTGAGTCGCTTTTCGATATTCAGGTTTCCACGTTAAGTCACGAGTTTGCAGCCCTAATGGACCATGAAATAGATAAACAACTTCGGCAGGAATACCGGTTTTTTCAGCAATAAATTCACTATATTTTTCAGGTTGTTCTCGAATCAGTCGATTCGCTTCAATAGTTGCCTGTAAATAAGCTTTTATGACTTCTGGATGCTGCTGTGCATAATCCTTGCTGGCAAGTGAACCATGAAATGTAGGTGATTTTGCTTGAGAACCATCATAGATTTTTTTGGCAAAGCCTTGGTAAGCAAATAACTCTCCAAATGGTACGAAGTCAGCATGCGCAGCAATCTTATGACTTTTTAATGCAGGCCCCGCCAATTCCGGAGCCTGAGCAATCACTTTAATATCTTTATCAAGTTGCCAGCCTTCTGCCTGAATGGCTCGTAGCAACAGTCCGTGAGCAGTTGAGGCAAAAGGTACAGAAATTGTTTGCCCCTTTAGCTCTTTAAGTGAAGTGACTTTTGAATCAATTGGAACAACAATCGCATTACCACTGCCATTAATACTGCCTGACAAAGGCGCTAAAAATATGCTTTCTTTGCCAGCTTTTTTAAATGCCGCTAAATTATTCACAGCAGGAAAGTCAGCCATTGCTCCCAAATCTAGACGCCCCGCTACCATTTCACTGGTAAGTGGTGCACCAGAGGTAAAGTTTTTCCATTGAATGTCATATTTAATATTCTTGTATTCACCATCTTTGGGTAAATATTTTGGTAATAAATTCAATTCACGAATCAGCAACCCACCTGTTGCACAGTTAATGGTCGTGTCTTGTGTACCAATGGCGACACGAACAGTTTCTGTTTTACTGCCGCACCCCAAAGTGCCGAGTACCATGGCACCAATTAAGCTACTGAGTAATAGTTTTTTATTGAGCAATTTATTTTGTCTCATGTTACGTATTCCAAATTAATTATTTGAGTAGGTATGGGATATTTACTTTGACTGCGTCTGTTGGGCAGTCCTTTTCACAAGGCATGCAATACCAACATTCATCAAATTGCATATAAGCTTTTTGGGTTGTTGAGTCGATTGCTAATAAGTCCATTGGACAAACATCTACACAGACAGTGCATCCTTTATCAGCAATACATTTATCTTCATCGATAATGACGGGTGCGACTGTACGATGCTGTACTTCTTTAAAAATAAAAGCCATGATTTGAGTTCCTGATTTATTTAGTCTGCTAGAGCAACATCTTTTTGAATGCGTAAACGGTCATACGACACAGCTTCATCTTGATTAATCGGAACCACATAAGGCTCGATTGGCTTTTTGAAACTAACCATGTTGCCGTGTTCATCTTTTTTCAAATGCGCGTGACAGAACCAATCCGAGTTATTCTTTTGAGGGAAATCTGCTCTATAGTGGTACAGTCCCCAACGGCTTTCTTCTCTAAACAGTGAAGCTCTTGCTGCCATTTCCGCGCAATCTCGAATAAAAGAAACTTCAGCAGCACGCATCAGCTCATGGGGATTTCTTGCAGAAATTTGCTTAATATCTTGTTTAATTTCTTCAAAACGCTTGAGCCCAATTTCCATTTTTTGGCGAGTTTTAGGGGGCTGCAAATAGTCATTTACAAAACGGCGCAGCTTATATTCCACTTGTTCTGGAGGTAAACCTTCTGAGCAATCTAGTGGCGCAAATATTCGAGCTTTTTCTGCTTCTATTTCGCTTTGGTTTAATTCGCTATCTTGAACTGCACTCACATATTGTGCGGCATTTACACCTGCAAACCATCCGTAGGTAAATGCACCAAGCATATAGTTATGAGGTACAGCCGCCATATCACCAGCACTGTATAATCCCTTAACTGAAGTCTCAGCTTTTTCATTGACCCATACACCAGAAGCGCTGTGTCCACTACAGAAACCAATTTCTGAAATATGCATTTCCACCATATCTTGACGATAGTTGGTTCCTCGGCCCTCATGAAAACGTCCACGGCTTGGGCGCTCATTGGTATGTAGAATCTCTTCAATGGTTTGAATGGTTTCTTCAGCCAAATGATCTACTTTTAAATAAACAGGACCATTACCACTTTCCAGTTCTTGGTAAAACTCCCACATCATTTGACCACTCCAGTAGTCACATTCAATGAAACGTTCACCTTTACTGTTGGCGGTATAACCTCCTAAAGGTCCGGTCACATAGGCACAAGCAGGACCGTTATAGTCTTTAATCAATGGATTAATCTGGAAGCATTCTAAGTTGGCAAGTTCAGCACCTGCATGATAGGCCATTGCATAACCATCACCTGCATTGGTTGGGTTTTCATAAGTACCCATTAAGTAGCCAGAAGCTGGCAAACCTAAACGCCCTGCGGCGCCACAACATAAAATGGCAGCTTTGGTTTTAATGACATAAAAATCGCCACTACGACAGTCAAAACCAAGTACACCATTGATTGCACCTTCTTCATTTTTTAAAAGCTTCGTGGTGACAATCCGATTATTAATTTTGACTTGAGCACGCTTTAACTGACGATATAAAACTTTTTTAACGTCATGGCCTTCGGGCATTGGTAAAACATATGCCCCCATATGATGTACTTTTTTTACAGCAAACTCGCCTGTCTCATCTTTTTCAAACTTAATACCCCATTGATCGAGCTGTTGAATGGTTTTGAAACTATGCTTTGCATATGCATATACAGTGGTTTGGTTAACGACCCCATCATTGGCAATGGTAATTTCTTTGGTGTACTGCTCAGGTGTTGCATATCCCGGAATGACAGCATTATTCAGCCCATCCATTCCCATTGAAATTGCCCCACTACGTTTTACATTCGCTTTTTCAATGAGCAAAACTTTTAAATTGGGATTTTCTTGTTTTGCTTTAATCGCAGCCATTGGTCCAGCAGTTCCACCACCAATCACCACAATATCGAACTCAAGATATTTAGTTTCCATTGTAAAATCCTTATTTTTATTTGAGTTATTAACGATGAATACGTAACCGGTACTGGAAGGTATCGCCCGAGAAATAGAGATATTCATAGTCAATCGGTTGGCCATTTGCGTCATGAGTCAAGCGTTCGACCCGTAATACAGGAGTTCCGATTTCAACTTGCAGCAAAGCAGCTAATTCTTCATCCGCTACCGTGGCATCAATACTTAAATCCGCATGTCCCAAAGGGGTGTCACACTCTTGTTCTAATGCCTTGAAAATATCGGTTGTACGTAAATCAATCGCTTTTTCTTTAAGCTTCAAACCAATATGTTCTGGCAAATAAGTCAACTCATAAGATACTGGTTGACGGTTGAGCAAACGAACACGTTGAATTTCATACACATTGGCTTTAACAGGTAACTTTAATTTCGGTACTACATGCATCGGGACCTGCCTAAGCTCGGCCGAGATGACACGGTTTAAAATTTCGTGACCGGCAGATGACATTGCTTCTGCAAAACCTTGCAAACTTGAAATGTTCTGGAACGTTTTTGGCTTGCTTACAAAGGTCCCTTTACCTGGCACCTTAAAAATATAGCCTTCCAACTGTAATTGGTTGAGTGCTTGGCGAACTGTAATTCGGCTTACACTGAACTGTTCAGCAAACTCGTTTTCAGATGGAATTTGACTCAACACGGCATATTCACCATTTACAATTTTGTTAAGGATGAGTTCCCTTAACTGATCGTAAAGAGGCTTATGATTTTTAGGATCTTGGGGTAGCTGGCTCACGGCTCACAACCTGTTATAACAACTTGAGCAAATAATGTTTAAAATGTTTCAGCTTTGGAAATAATTTAAAGCGATAACTTTAGTTAAAAAAATAATTTCAATGAATATCAATAAATTAATTAATAGGTATCTATAAAAGTTAAATGGTTATCATAAAAAATACATTTGTGTTTGTTATGCTATAAAACATACTCCGTTGTGCCATAAACGTAAAAATTACTATTATTTTTAGGGGATAATATGCAACAAAAACAATTAAATACCCCTGATGATTCAGTGGAACAAGTCACCTTCTGGCAAGCTTTCTTATTTTGGCTCAAGCTTGGTTTTATTAGCTTTGGTGGGCCTGCTGGACAAATCGCTGTGATGCATCAGGAATTGGTTGAACAAAAGCGCTGGATATCTGAAAAAAGATTTTTACATGCACTGAACTACTGCATGTTGCTACCAGGACCTGAAGCGCAACAGTTAGCAACCTACATTGGTTGGCTTATGCACAGAACTGCGGGAGGATTAGTTGCCGGTATTTTATTTGTATTGCCTTCTTTATTTATTTTAATTGGGTTGTCTTGGATTTATATAAAATTTGGAGACGTTCCGGTTATTGCAGGTATTTTCTACGGGATAAAACCTGCCGTCACCGCAATTGTTTTCCATGCAACTTACCGTATAGGTAGCCGTTCGCTTAAAAATAGATTTTTATGGTTCGTCGCAATTGCTGCTTTTTTTGCAATCTTTGTCTTAAAACTTCCTTTCCCGCTTATTGTTTTATCAGCAGGCATTGCAGGTTATTTAGTTAGTAAAAAGTACCCTGAGCTACTTTCCTCAGCAGCTGGTCATAAAGCCAGTCAAAAAGATTATGGTCCAGCATTTATTGATGATGAGACTCCAACACCAGAACACGCTAAATTTCACTGGTCACGGTTAGCCAGACTTATTTTTGTGGCCATTGCATTATGGTTATTACCCATTTTAGCTTTAGGCGTATATTTCGGATGGCATCACTCTTATACCCAAATGGCATGGTTCTTCACTAAAGCTGCGCTGCTTACGTTTGGGGGCGCTTACGCAGTTTTACCTTATGTCTATCAAGGAGCTGTCAATCATTTTGCATGGCTTTCACCTACACAAATGATTGATGGTTTAGCTTTGGGTGAAACTACCCCCGGTCCACTGATTATGGTCGTTGCCTTTGTGGGTTTTTTAGGAGGAGTCAATCATTCATTACTTGGCTCTGAGCATCTATTTTTTGCTGGAGCACTTGGTGCAGTCATTGTGACTTGGTTTACCTTTCTCTTTTCTTTTGTATTTATTTTTGCGGGTGCGCCCATTATTGAATCTACACATAATGAAATTAAATTTACTGCGCCACTCACTGCAATTACCGCGGCTGTGGTCGGTGTAATTTTAAATCTCGCACTATTTTTTAGTTATCACGTGTTATGGCCAAAAGGCTTTTCAGGGCATTTTGATATTGTTGCAGCCCTCATTACTCTTGCTGCATTTATTGCTTTATTCCGATTTAACATTAATGTGCTGTATGTCATTTTTGCTTCGGCACTGATTGGTTTAGGGGTTTATCTTTTATAGAAATTAGTCATGAGTTCTTTAACGTAATTGCGAAGGACTCATGCCATAAAACTGTTTAAAGCGATAACTTAAATGACTTGCTGAACTAAAACCACATACTAGGGCAATGTCTTGTAAAGAAAGCTGAGATGACTGAATGAGTCCTTTTGCCTTAGTTAAACGTCTTTGCATGACATATTGGTGAGGCGCCATATTCATGGACTGTTTAAACATATGAGCAAAATGGTATTCGCTTAAATTCACAACATTTGCCAAATCAGACAAAGTGAGAGCCTGATCTAGATGATCTTCAATCCATTCCTGAATATATTTGAGCTTATGTGGTGCCAACCCACCTTTAATAATAGGCTGTTGCCATTTAACACTGCTGTATCTTCTAATTAAATGATTTAGCAATAAACTTGCTGTTGTACTCATTTGCAAATGATTTGAAGAATCTTGCCAATCGCAATCTAGCAAGAAGAACTGATAAAGTGCTCGAATCCGTTCATCGTCATTAAAGACAACTTCGTTTAACTCAATTTGATTAGGTTCTTTGTCCCATATTTTTTCGGCAACATCACGTAAATGTTGGTCTGTATAATACAAGTGAACAAATTTAAGCCCACCTCGTATATCCCAAGTCGACTCTTGATGCTCAGGTAACAAACAAAAACGCCCTGGCCCGCCACCATTTTTCCAGCCTGCAGGTGTTTTTTGATAACTTTCATAACCATCTTGGATATAGAGACTCAAAGTATGGTGGTCGCTACAGACACTTACACGATCTTGCTGATTAGACCAAAATGCAAGTTGCATATTTTCATCAAGCACCACAGTTTCGTGAAGCTTGGCTTTAGATTGCTGTAGCTGTTCTAAAGTTTGATAGGCCATGCAAAATTAAAACAAATATCATTGAGCTTAAGTTAACCATATTCAGTAAAATTCAGCTAGTTCAGACATATAAAAAACGCAAGATCTTGCATGTACTACACAAGAATATATACGTGAAAAATGAAGCATTCCTAGATACTTAAGCTTGGTAATCGAGGATGAAGTTATGAATATTTTACTCTATGTTGCGGTGGTGTTGATTTGGGGAACAACATGGATTGGAATTGCCGTTCAGAGCCATTATGCAACACCCGTTGTCGCAATTTTATGGCGTTTTGCCATTTCAGCCTTATTACTTTGGGTTGTTTTACTATTTTCAGGAAAATTACAGCGAATTGCTTTAAAAGATCATTTGTTCTGTATGCTGCAGGGTCTTTGTGTTTTTGGCCTAAACTTTATTTGTTTTTATACCGCTGTTAAATATGTAAATAGCGGTTTAGAGTCCGTCATTTTTTCAATGGCCGTTTTCTTTAATGCCATTAATGCACTTATCTTTTTTAAGCAGAAACCTTCTCCAAACTTTGCGCCGGCTGCACTTTTGGGCCTAAGTGGTATTGTTTTACTGTTTTGGCATGACCTGATTAATAGTCAGTTTAATGCACAGTTATTAATGGGTATTGGGCTATGTGCAATAGGCACTTACGGTTTTTCTTTAGGGAATATGATTAGTGTTAGACACCAAAAACGTGGCCTAAATATTTTTTCAACAAATTGTTATGCCATGACTTATGGGGCATTGGTGATGCTAAGTCTAGCTTTATTTACTGGACAAGATTTAATGCCGCCGATGAATTTCCCATTTTTAAGCTCGGTACTATACTTAGCTGTATTTGGCACAGTTATTGGGTTCTCTGCTTATTTTTCTTTAGTTGGACGAATTGGCGCAGCCAAAGCAGCCTATAGCACGTTGCTCTTTCCTTTAGTTGCTTTAACAGTTTCTACTTTCTTTGAAGGATATGAGTGGACTTTAAATGCTGTATTTGGAATTTTGCTAATCTTACTTGGTAATTACTTAATGTTTAGTAAGTTTGAAATTGGAAAGAAGTTATTTAACACTCAAAAAAATTGTGAGAAGCAGGCTTAAAGCCTGCTTTTTTATAAATCATAATTAATTTTAGTAGCCCGTTTTTAACATCAGCTCAAAATCTTTTAAAGCTGCGGCTGCTGTGGCTAAAGGCGCAGATGCCCCTCCACTGACCACAAATTCACCCATTTCTTGTGTTAACACCCGAATGCATTTTTGAGAACCTTGCAGATAAGCAAACGCATGATTTGCTGGGACTAACCTTAATTCAACACCTGTTTCAATTTGCTGATTTTTAACATGAATAAAACCGACCAGACGAGGAATTACATTTTCTTTTTTCCAGTCACGAATATGATCGGTAGTCACGTGACTGATTCCTTGTCTTGGAATATCTTGAATTTTTATATCAGCCCCCAAAACAGTGTTGCCTAATATGGTAATTTTAGCCGCGGTATCCCATCCATCTACATCGAATGAACTGTCAGGTTCCGCAATACCTTTTACTTGAGCTTTTTCAAGAGATTCTGCAAATGCGCATTCATGTTGCAACATATCATTTAAAATAAAATTCGTGGTGCCTGTAAACACACCTTCTATTTTTAAAATTTGACAGCCTGCTAAGTTATATTCAAACAAATCAACCGTCGGTAAAGCTGCTGCTGTCGCACCGCTAAAAAATAGTTTTTTATTGTGCTGATGTGCCAAGTTAATTAGTTTTTTACCTTCTACGACTAAAGCACCTTTAGATACCGCAATCGCATGCATGTTATGTGCTAAAGCATAATTTAAATAAAATAGGCCTTTCCCACCTGTCACATAATCACTTGGTCCAGTTTCAATAATGACATCTGCTTGAACCTGTTCTAAAAACTTTTGCTCTGTCAGGCCTTCCTGAAATTGTGTTTTATCTAGCCACTTTGGAGTCTGAAAACCCTCTTGATCAATTAAACCTGATGATGAGTTGCAGACACCCACTAAACGGGTATCAATTTGATATTTTTGTTTATAGTACGTCGATCGATTTAAAAGGAGCTCTGCAATTTGTTGTCCAATCCGTCCAAAACCACAAATTGCCACGTTAACTCGCTTCATATCGCTTTCTCAAAAATTTAAATGCTTTAAATGAAATTTCCAAAGATAATTTAAACATCTTATCTCTGGAAATTTAGTATTCATAAGGATAGTTAAAATACTATATATCTTAGATATTTGTTAGATTAACAATCTTAATAACCATATAAATTGCGACAGCGAAAACCATTAAAGCAAAGACTTTTTGTACAATGGCAGCAGGAATAAAACGAATAGCTCGGCGTCCTAATAACATACCAAATGCACATGCGAGTGCGAACGCACTAGTGATTGCTACTGGATAGTGAAAACCCTCTGCAATATGCATCATAATACTTATGCCACTGATGAGAAAAATAATCATAAGTGAGGTTGCAACAATGCTATGCATATCCAAATTAGTGACTTTTCTAAGCGCTGGCACAATTACAAAGCCGCCACCCACCCCTAACATACCAGTTAAAAGCCCAGCAATAATCCCGATGCTCGCAAGCACGCCACCAGTTTTAAAATTCCAGATAAAACGCCCTGTACTTGGGTTGACCTGACACGGCGGGTTATGAAAATCCGAAACTCGGTTACTAATGAGACGATAGCCCACTATAAACATGACCAAGCTAAACATTAACATGAGCCAAACAGGTGAAATCGCGTTGGCTATTAAAATGCCGATATGTGCCATAGGGGCACCAATTAAGGCAATCCAGATTGCAGCACGATAACGAACTATTTTTTTAAATAAACCTTCAATGGTTCCTATGAGAGTAGATAGCGCAACAGCCAATAACCCTATCGGTGCGGCTTGAGCCACGCTCCAGCCTTGACTGGTCATAAGTGCGGGTACGGCGAGAATGCCACCACCCGCACCAGTAAGACCAAGTAAAAAGCCAATCACAATGCCTTCAACGACAAGTAATAACATATTAAAAGCCTAAAATTGCATATACATTGTTTGCAGTAGACTGCTGGTTAATGAGTGAGTAGATCTCGTCTTCTTCCGAAGCTTTAACCGCTTCTCAGGGTAAAGCGTTGCTTTACTTATCCTCTTAACTCGAGCACAGCTTTCGTCTTCTTGCGAAGCTTTAGTCGCTTCTCAGGATAAAGCGTTGCTTTGTTTATCCTCTTCCACTCGAGCACAGCTATCATCTTCTTGCGAAGCTTCAACCGCTTCTCAGGATAAAGCGTTGCTTTACTTATCCTCGCTCAGGTTTGACCATCCACTCGCGGCCCTTGAGCATGCCTTGCCAGTAAATCGGCGGTAAAATCTGCTCTTTAAGCAGCCATGCCAAACGAGATGGTTTTTGCCCATCAATCAACCATTTTGGGAAACTAGGAAGCAATTTGCCGCCATAACCAAACTCAGCCAGAACGATTTTTCCACGCTCCACGGTGAGTGGACATGAGCCATAGCCGTTGTATTCACAGAAGTTCTGTTCCCCCTTGAGCTGCGCTATCACATTTACAGCAACGATTGGGGCTTGTGCTCGCGCCGCAGCAGCAGTTTTGGCATTAGGTGCATTCATCACATCACCTAAAGCAAAAATATTGGCATGCTGTGTGTGTTGTAAAGTTTGAGGATTCACACTCACCCAGCCTGCTTCATCAGTAAGAGTACTTGCACGAATAAAATCAGGTGCTTGTTGTGGTGGAACAACATGCAACATATCGAAATCAGTCTCGACTAATGCTGCATTTTCATCATTCACTACCTTAAACCATGCTTTTTTTGCAGGCCCGTCTACTTTGACAAGTTGATGGTTAAAGTGAAGTTCAGAGCCATATTTTTCGACGTATTGCATGAGTGCAGGTACATATTCCTTCACACCAAATAAAACACCGCCTGAGTTATAAAAATGGATAGATATATCTTTAAGTTTACCTTGCTTTAACCAGTAGTCGGCTGAAAGGTACATCGCTTTTTGAGGAGCACCCGCACACTTAATCGGCATAGGTGGTTGAGTGAAAATTGCCTTTCCACCGTTTAGCTGTTGCACAAGTTCCCATGTATACGGTGCTAAATCATAACGATAGTTAGACGTCACCCCATTTTTACCTAAGGTTTCGACTAAACCTTCAATGCCATGCCAATTGAGTTTTAAACCGGGACAAACCACCAAAGCTTTATATTGAATGGGTTGGCATCCTTCCAAAATGACTTGATTATGTTCAGGGTCAAATCCAGCAACGGCAGCTTTCATCCATTTCACTTTTGAAGGAATCACACTTGCCATTGAGCGTGCAGTTACTTGTGGCTTAAAAATACCGCCACCGACCATGGTCCAACCCGGTTGATAATAATGGGTGTCTGCCGGATCAATAATGACAATATCTAAATGAGGTTCGCGAGACAGTAAGCTCGATGCTACAGAAATTCCTGCTGCTCCAGCGCCCACAATCACAACGCTATAGCAAGGAATTGTCGCTGGTTCATGATCACGTTTTAAAATACGTGGCACTAAGCCTTTTAAGTTAAAACCAAGTTTGTTACCCGTTTCAACTAGCAGTGCTACATCTTGTGGAGCAACTTCAGCCAAAGCCCACAAACTGATTGCACGCATACCAGAGCGACAATATGCTAAAACGGGCTTTTGGGCATTCTGATAAAGCTGCTTAAACTCGGTAACTTGTTGATCGGTAATTTTGCCACTGGTAACAGGTTGATAAATTACCTTTAGACTATGTCGCTGAGCTGCTTCTTCAATTTCAATTACATTGGGTTGATCTGCACCTTCTCCATCTGGACGGTTACATATCAGAGTTTTTATTCCTTGGTCTGCAATTTTTGCAATATCGTCGACTGTAATCTGGCCAGCAACATAAAAATCTTGATTAACTCGTTTAAGTTCCATATTGCCACCTTCTTATGATTGTGAAATTGAGCCGCAAGCCTGATTGGCAGGAAGTGCTTTATCGATTTGTTTTGGATATGGAAGATTTAAATTATTCATTAATTTAATAAAATCTTCACGCGAGCGATTTTGACCTAGACGTGAGTTATTTAAGTGTTCATAACCAATCGTTGAAGATAGACGACCTTTGTAATCGTGTCCTGGATATACAATAGTCTCGTCAGGCAAGCTGAAAAGTTGTTTATGAATACTGTCATAAAGTGTGCCTGCATTACCTTGCTGGAAGTCAGTGCGACCACAGCCATCAATTAATAATGCATCACCAGTGAAAACCATATTTCCAACTAGGTAACTCGTACAAGCATTGGTATGACCTGGTGTATAACGCGCTTCAATACTGAGGTTGCCGACTTTAAGCATGCAGCCATCTGTAATTAAAATATCTCCGCAATTTACATCTGAGTTTCGGTGTAAAACCGATTTGCAATGAAAGCGTTCACGAAGTAAATTTGCGGCCGTAATATGATCTGCATGAACATGAGTATCTAAGGTGTAAATGAGCGTAAATTGATGCTGTTCTAATTCTTTTGTGTAAATCTCTATATCTGATGCAACTGGGTCAATTAAAACAGCCTCTCGTGTTTCTTCACATCCAAGCATATATGTATAAGTCGAACTTTCCTGCTCAAAAAACTGCTTAAAGAACATGATTTATACCCTAATAATTTATTTCTTTCCTATATTTTGCAAATAAGATGCCAATTATTTAAAATTAAATAATAAATATAAAAATTAAATACTTATAACATTTAATAAAATTAAAGATAAAAAAAGGAATCAACTTGATGTTCCTATGAAACTCAAGTATGTTTCAATGAAACGATTGTGAAACAAATAAAATGGCAAAGCTAAATTTTGAGTCAGAACAGGATTTTTATATTTTATTTGAGCAGCTTAAGGCCCTCTTCCCAAATGCGAGCCTGTTTCTAGCTGACACAACGACTCAAGCAATTCACTATAAATTTAATACAGACGATATTTCTGTAGAGAGTATGGCAGCGCTTACTCAAGACCATCACAATCAATATCTTGAGATCAATACTCCTAAAATGAGACAGCGATTTATCTATCAAGAACATGATATTTATATTGCCGAGCATCGCATTATCGGGAAGCTACATATTTTACAGCCTATTAGCATAGAAAATGATATTGCTAATCAAGTAGAGCTAACAGAACAGTTGCAAGACTTGGCCAAGGTTTTTAATAGCTGCTCACCAGAAATGACCCGTATGTTTTCAATTATTCAAAGAGTGGCAATTACTGAATTTCCAGTGCTTGTTCGCGGTGAATCTGGCAGTGGTAAAGAGCTTGTGGCAAAAGCAATTCATGATTATAGCCAACGTAAAAATAAGATTTTTGTAGCGATTAATTGTGCTGCTCTCAATGCCAATATTTTAGAAAGTGAACTATTTGGGCATGTAAAAGGTGCTTTTACGGGAGCAATTCGTGACCATAAAGGCGTGTTTGAACGTGCTGCTGGCGGAACGTTGTTTCTAGATGAAATTGCCGAGATTCCTTTAGAGCTTCAGGCTAAATTATTACGGGTTTTAGAAACAGGGGAATTTACTCCTGTCGGTGGTGAAAAACCGATTCAGGCCAATGTCCGAATTATTACCGCAACACACAAAGCTTTACGAGAAGAAGCTAAGGCTGGGCGTTTCCGCCATGATCTACTCTATCGCTTGCGTGTGATTCCAATTTTTATACCACCACTCAGAGAACGAAAAGTCGATATTCCACTGATTGTCGATCAAATTTTAAAAGAAAGCTCCACTCAACTCGACACGATGCCTCGCCATGTTAATCAAAAGGCCATGCAAGTTCTTTTAAATTATGACTGGCCCGGAAATGTTCGTGAGCTTAAAAACACCCTACTTTATGCGTTAACCATGGCAAATGGTAAGGATGAGATTGAAGTTGAGGACTTACCAAATGAGCTCTTAAATGCTGACGATTACGTTAAATTACCCGAGACAAATACAGAGCTTAGTCCGGAAAATGTGCAAGCAGCTTTAGAAAAATATAACCATAACCTGAATATGGTCGCGAATATTTTTGGAATTAGCCGCACTACTCTTTGGCGATACAGACAAAAGCACAAGCTTTAGCTAGGTATTTAGCTCATCTAAGGCGTATCATATTGCAGTTGGTTAGGTCCGTTAGTTCAAAGGCTTTCTATGATTGTTCGCGATAAAAGCAGCGTTTTTAAACTCTTATTTGCATGGAAAGGAACTGTTCTACCCAAGGTTTTACCAGCACTAAGTTTTGTTGTACTTATTTCAGCATGTGTGGTCTGGCTCTCTTATTATCATTGGATTCAAATTCCTACTGTACCCGCGATTGGATTTACTATCTTTGGCGTGATTCTTTCCATTTGTACGGGTTTTCGAAATAATGCCTGTTATGATCGATGGTGGGAAGGTCGCAAACTTTGGGGTGCTTTAATTGCCAATGCCAGGCATATTGTTAGAGACAGCCATGTTTTATCCAATGAACAACGTGAACATTTAATTCATCAGGTCTTAATTTTTAGCAATTTATTGCGTGATCGCTTACGCCAACAAACCGCTGAACCAACCAAATTTCTTGAACATGCCTATTTAAACAACTCCTCACTTGATTATTTAAATGAGCATATTAATGCACCACAATTTGTACTCGAAAATATTCAAAAAGATTTAGTCAAGGCTCTAAAAGACGGCGAAATTAGTGACATTATCTACGGCACTCTGACGCGTCATATTGTTGAGTTAGGCAATATTCAAGCGGGTTGTGACCGTATTGCCGGTACACCTTTACCCTACTCATATTCAGTACTTTTACATCGTGCTGTTTACTGTTTTTGTTTCATATTACCTTTTAGCCTTGAAGCAGCTTTAGGTATTTGGACACCGCTTATTGTGGGTTTAATTGCTTATATGTTTTTAGGGCTAGATGCTTTAAGTGCTCAAATTGAAGAACCTTTTGGTTTACAAGAAAATGATTTACCGCTCGATTCAATTGTTCGCTTAATTGAGCGAGAGTCTTTAAGCTCTTTAGGACAGCCATTACCTCCTATTATTGAAGCCAAAAACAATAATTTACTTTAATAAAAAAGAGCGATGATTCGCTCTTTTTTATAGGCTTAAGTACTTATTTATGGATGTACGATAATCTTAACGGCTGATTCATTGTTATGAATTAAGGTTTCAAAACCTTGTGAAATCAAATCATCAAGTTGAATACGCTGAGTAATAAAAGGTTCCAGATTTATTTTACCTTCTTCAACCAGTTTAATAGTCTCCTGATGGTCATTTACATAGGCAATCGTGCCTCTTACATCAAGCTCTTTCATTACCACACTATGCACATTAATTGATGCTGGATGGCTCCAAATCGAAACAATAACAATAACGCCTGTTGGTTTCATTGCCGCAACCAAAGTATCTAATACCTTGTTAACGCTACTACATTCAAACGCGACATCGACACCATCGCCATTAGTGATTTTCATGACTTCAGAAACAACATCAACTTCTGATGGGTCTAAAATATAATCTGCGACTCCCGACTCTTTGGCTTTTTCTTTACGTTTTGCACTTAGCTCAGTAATGATAACCTTAAGCCCTTTCGCTTTTAAAATTGCCGAAAGTAATAAACCAATTGGGCCAGCTCCGCCAACCAGTGCAATATCACCAGCCTTTGCACCACTACGTACGAAAGCATGATGACCAACCGATAACGGTTCAATTAAGGCTGCCTGATCCAGTGGAATTTTATTGGAAATTGGGTGTACCCAACGGCGTTTAACTGCAATTTTTTCCGACAAACCACCACCACGCCCACCTAAACCAATAAAATTCATATTTTTAGAAAGATGATAATTATCGCCTGGTCCAGTTGGTACATCATCAGCCACAATATAAGGCTCTACCACCACATGTTGACCAATTTCAATATCATCAACACCTTCACCTACGGCATAGACTACCCCAGAAAACTCATGTCCCATGGTAATCGGCGCAGATTCACCTGAAATAGGATGCGGATGTCCACAAGGTGGAATAAATATTGGCCCTTCCATAAACTCATGCAAATCTGTACCACAGATTCCACACCAAGCCACCTTGATACCTACAGTGCCGGGAGTGACGTCTGGTTCAGGGATATCTTCAATGCGAATATCGCCTCTGTCATAAAAACGCGCTGCTTTCATTATTATCTCCCTCAAATCAGGATGTTGTTTTAGCGATAGACAATTCCGCCGTCCGTTAAAATGGATTGACCCGTAATATAGTCCGAATCTTCACTTGCCAGAAAAGCAACTAATGCAGCTACATCGTCTGGTGTTTGGGCTCTACATAAAGCAATGCCTTCCACATATTTTTTATAAGTTTCACCAATTGCGGCACCGGTAATTTCAGCAAAACGCTTATCAATTTCAACCCACATGTCCGTTCCGACAATTCCAGGGCAATATCCATTTACCGTAATACCGTGACTGGCATATTCTTTTGCCGCGGCTTGGGTAAGTGCTCGTACCGCAAATTTAGTTGCCGAGTAAATACCGAGTAAAGCAAACCCGTCGTGGCCTGCAATTGAGCAAGCATTAATGATTTTACCTTTATGTTGCCGCTGCTTAAATTTTGCAGCAGCAGCCTGTATGCCCCACAGCACGCCGCCAACATTAATATCAACAATTTTTTGAAATTCGTCGGGTGTGATATCGGCAATCGCTTGAACTTGGGCAATTCCAGCGTTATTAATCATGACATCAAACCCACCAAGGGTCTGCTCAGCATGATTTATAGCTGCATACACTTGCTCGCGGTCACTTACATCAGCAATAAATGTGCTCACATTTACACCTAAGGCCTGAATTTCCTGCTGCACATCGTTTAGTCGATCTTGTTTCATATCCACTAATGCAATATGTACGCCTTCTTGCGCCAAGCGCAGGGCAATCCCACGGCCAATACCTTGAGCTGCCCCAGTCACTAAAACGACTTTATTTTTTAATCCCTTAACCATGTTCAACTCCTGTAAATGTAGAATTTCTACATATGAATCGCTCGTTGCATTGAAGCCAAAATGGATTCATGCATGGCTTCTGATAATGTTGGATGCGGGAAAATCACTTGAGCTAAACTTTCATCAGTTGCTTCTAGGTATTTGGCAATCGCAAAGCCTTGGATATGTTCAGTTACTTCATGACCGACCATATGTGCACCAAGTAATTCACCCGTCTCTGCATGTATCACCGTTTTAACGAAACCTGACGCATCTCCAATTGCCAAAGCTTTGCCATTTGCAGTTAAAGAAAACTTACCAATTCGTATAGGTAAATTCTGAGCTTTTGCTGCATTTTCTGTTAAACCAATACTCGCTACTTGTGGATGAGTAAAAATACAACCCGGAATCTGGCTACGATTGAGTGAATGGACGTTTGCTACACCAGCAATTTTCTCGACACATATCATGGCTTCATGGCTTGCTTTATGAGCGAGACACGGTGCACCAGCCACATCACCAATCGCATAAAGTCCTGCTACGTTGGTTTTACAATAGTCATCAATTGCCACAAAACCTTGTGGATTGAGTTCTACACCTAAACGTTCTAGTCCTAGCCCCGTGGTATTCGGCTGTACACCAATTGCCGAAAGTACACGGTCAAAAACAAGCGTTTGAACATCATTTGCCGTTTCAACCACACAGTGAACTTGACCATTTTCAATTTGAATACTTTGAACGACAGCATCGGTTAAGACTTTCATTCCTTTTTGTTCAAATTGTTTTCTGACAAATTGGGCAATTTCTGCATCTTCGGTCGGTAAAATTTGTTTAGCCAAATCAATTAATGTCACCTGACATCCCAAATCTTGATAAAGGCTAGCAAACTCACTACCAATCGCACCTGAGCCAACAACCAATAAGCTTTTTGGTAACTGTTCTGGAACAAGCGCTTCTTTATAGCTCCAGACATACGTTCCATCGACAGGAAGTTGAGGAACATGTCGAGCTTTAGCTCCAGTTGCCAAAATAATATGCGGTGCACTCAAAGCCTGACTGCTACCTTGAGCATCTGTCACTTCAAGTTTTTCTTTTGCCATAAGCTGAGCACGACCATTAAAAACCGTCACCTGATTCTTTTTAAGCAAGTAATCGATGCCTTGTACCAATTGAGCTGACACTTGTCGGCTATGTTGCACAAGCTTTTGAATATCAAAATCGAGTTGGGATACCTGAAAACCAAACTGTCCGGCATGTTTAAACTGGGTTGCGAGCTCTGCCCCTGCAAGCAAAGCTTTGGTTGGAATACAGCCCCAATTTAGACAAATTCCGCCTAAATGTTGCTCTTCTACAATTGCGGTTTTTAACCCGAGCTGGGCTGCACGTATTGCAGCCACATACCCACCCGGTCCCGCGCCAATCACAATTAAATCAAATTGAGCTTCTGACATGGGGGTTCTCCTACACCAAAATTAAAGCAGGGTTTTCAACAAACTGCTTAAAGCTGGCCAAGAATTTCGCCCCAACTGCGCCATCAATGACTCGGTGATCGCATGACAATGTCGCTGTGACAATCTCACGAACCACTACATTGCCATTTTCAACAACAGCACGTGATTCAGAAGCACCTAATGCCATAATTGCACCTTGCGGTGGGTTGATAATGGCATCGAACTGTTTAATGCCTAACATTCCTAAATTTGAAATGCTAAAGCTACCCCCCTGAAACTCATCAGGTTGTAACTTGCCAGTCTTAGCACGCGTTGCCAAATCACGCATGTCATCGGAAATCTGTGCTAAAGACTTCTGATTTGCTGCTTTTACAATGGGTGTAATTAAACCGTTTGGAATCGCTACAGCCACCGAAATATCCGCTTGAGAGAACTGTAAAATTGATTGAGTCGCCTCATCAAATTGAACATTCACCTCAGGTACTTTAATCAGTGCCGCCGCCGCTGCCTTAATTAGCATGTCATTAATCGAAAGTTTCACTTGTGGAACAGTCTCATTAATCTGCTTACGTAGTTTTTGCAAAGCCTCTACGTTAAGATCGACCACTAAGCGGAAATGCGGTGCGTTACGTTTTGCAGCCTGTAACCGTGAAGCAATTGCTTTCCGCATCCCATTCATCGCCACAGTAGTAATGGTCGATTGTGGTTGAGTTGTACATTGCACAGGTTGTTCATTTACCGATGTTGGGTTATTACGATAGTAAACTGCCTCAACATCTTCTTTACAGACACGACCACGAGTACCTGAAACACGGCAATCATTTAGGTTAATGCCCCATTGTTTTGCTAAACGGCGTGCTACAGGTGTCGCTAAAACTTGGCTATCATCGGCCGTAGATTTAACCACTTTAGCTTGAGTTTGCTGCTTAACATCAGGCCATTGACCACCAGCAGCCTGTACAGCCTTCTGGATGTCTTGAATACTAATACGTCCTTCACGACCAGAACCTGTGACTTTTGCCAAGTTTACATTGTGTTTTTCTGCAAGCTTCAAGGCATGCGGCGTTGCAAACAACTCATTAGATGTTTGATAACCTTGTAATGACTCTGGTACAGCGTAGTCATCTTTCGCTACCTTTGCAGGAGCTGAAGCACTAGCTGCTACAGTCTGTGGTTGTTCTGCTTTTTCAGCAACAGGTGCAGATGTTTCCGCTTTATTTTGCTCCGAAGGTGCTTGAGCTGCTGAACCACCTAGTGATGCGATAAACTTTTCAATTTCTGCATCAGAAACTTGGCTTTCAGCACATACGGCAATAAGACCACCAACAGGTAAAGTATCACCATCTTTCGCTAAAATTTTACGGAGCGTTCCAGCAAAAGGCGCTTCTAATACATTGACGATTTTTGTGGTTTCAATTTCACAAATTTCATCGCCTTTATTAAAGCTATCACCCTCTTTAATCAACCATTGGGCGATCGTGCCTTCTTCCATGGATAATCCCCATTTTGGGATCTCCAGCGTTTTAATTTCGCTCATCCTAAGCCTCCAATGTTTTTCGCACAGCTTGCTCAATACGCTCTACACTTGGAATCCATTCTTTTTCTAAAACTGGAGAGAATGGAACAGGCGTATGTGGTGGCGTTACGAGTTCAACAGGTGCTTTCAAATAGTGGAAACCTTTTTGGGCGATCAGGGCAGCAACATCATGACCAAAGCCACAGCGTGCTGCTGATTCATCCACAATAACCACACGCCCAGTCGATGCAACAGACTCTAAAATTCCTTCTTCATCTAGAGGTGAAATTGTTCGAGGGTCGACTACTTCAACCGAAATGCCATCTTTTGCCAGTTTGTCTGCTACTTCATTGGCACGGTGTACCATCAGGCCTAAAGCAATAATGGTCACGTCTGTCCCTTCACGGGTGTAATTTGCCACACCAAAAGGAATGGTATAGGCATCATCTGGAACTTCGCCTTTAATGTCATAGAGCATTTTATGTTCACAGAACACTACAGGGTCGTCATCACGAATAGCCTGAATTAACAGCCCTTTCACATCATATGGGCTAGATGGAACTACAACTTTTAAGCCCGGAACCGCAGCAAATACGTTATACGGTGACTGAGAATGCTGAGCTGCTGCAGAAAAACCTGCGCCGATCATGCCACGTACAACCATGGGTGCTTTTGCTTTTCCACCGAACATATAACGGAATTTAGCGGCTTGGTTATAGAGCATGTCATGACACACGCCATAGAAATCCATAAACATTAAATCGGCAACAGGACGTAAACCTGTTGCTGCAGCACCAGCAGCCATACCGATAATTGCAGACTCGGTAATTGGCGTATCAATAACACGTTCCGAACCAAATTCTGTCCATAAGCCTTTGGTTACGCCCAATACACCACCGAAACCTTCTAACTGGTTTTCTTCAGTGTTCTTACCGCCGTGTCCACCGCGAACATCTTCACCAACAACAAATACGGTTGGATCACGGCGCATTTCTGATTCAATGGCTTCTTTAATTGCATTACGAAAACTTTTATTTGGCATCTTTACTATTCCTTTAGTAAGAGACATAGACGTCAGTAAGGAGTTGTTCTGGTTTTGGGTATGCCGCAGCACGAGCTTTAGCAACGGCATCATCAACATTTGCCTTTGAAGCTGCATCAATCTCGTCTAGTTTGGCTTCATCAATTTTGCCTTTAACTTTTTCGCGGAAAATTTTCAAAGGATCTTTATTTTCTTTAATGAACTCGACTTCTTCCTTAGAACGAATCAAGCCAGGGTCACCTTCGAAGTGGCCATAAAAACGGTTTGTAATGGTTTCAATCACGCTCGGACCTTCACCACGGCGTGCACGTTCAATGGCAGTTTGAGCGGCTTCATAAACGGCAAAGAAGTCTGTACCATCAACTTTAACCGCTGGTAAACCGAAACCTGCGGCACGACCAGCAATGTCTTTGCTTCCTACTGCGTAATCATGACCAGTCCCTTCACCAAAACCGTTATTTTCAAAAACGAAAATTACTGGAAGTTTAAGAACAACCGCCATGTTCATCGCTTCAAAAGTAAGGCCTTGGTTTGAGCCACCGTCACCTGTAAAAGACAGTCCGACACCACCAGTCTTTAAGGTTTTCGCTGTCAACGCCGCACCAATAGCTAAAGGAGGTCCACCACCCACAATCCCGTTGGCACCGAGCATACCTTTATCTAAATCGGCAATATGCATAGAACCGCCTTTTCCACGGCACAGCCCGTCATCTTTACCGAAAATTTCCAGCATCATGGCGTGAATGTCGCATCCTTTTGCAATACAGTGTCCATGTCCACGGTGTGTTGAAGTGATATAGTCTTTGTCGGTTAAGTTTTCGCAAATCCCGACTGCTACAGCTTCTTCTCCGCTATATAAGTGAATAAAGCCTGGAATATCACCATTGGTATTTTCTTCATGAAGTCGATCTTCAAATTCACGAATATCACGCATGCGCTTATATGCTGCGAGTAATTGCTCTTCCGTTAATTGCATATCCTTTTCCTTTATTATCTTGATTATTTAAAATCAACCAAGTTTCAGCGAGAGTTATATATTTCGCTATAAACAATAAAGCTCAATTTAATTTAATATGCTATTAGACTAAAAAGTTTTAAATGATTTTTGTAGCTATTATTTTTTATTTTTCACAAACTTAACTAGCGAAAATAAAATTAAAAAATTTTAATTCATTTCATATGTTTATAAAACAAACCTTTAACCAACCTTTATTAATTTATAATGTTTGCTGTGCACTATACGCATTAATAAATTCTTTATTTTTTTGTTTATATAAATAAGGTTTTTATTATAAACAGTCTAGTTGCAAATTAATTTAATATAAAATGGAATTTTATATATGGACTTAAAAAGGCAAATAGAAACAGGTATTAAGTTAAGAGGAATAGATAAAGTTTCTCGTATTCCTATTAAAATGTTACCTACCGAAGAATTACCTAAAAAACCTGAATGGATTCGAGCAAAAATAACTGATTTCGAAGAAATTCAACGTATCAAAAATTTATTACGCCAACAAAAACTACATAGTGTTTGCGAAGAAGCCGCATGTCCAAATCTACCTGAATGTTTTGGTGGTGGTACGGCAACATTTATGATTATGGGAGATATTTGTACAAGACGTTGTCCTTTCTGCGATGTAGCACATGGTCGTCCAATGCCTTTAGATGAAAATGAACCTAAACATCTAGCTGAGACGGTCGCTAATCTAAACTTAAAATATGTAGTCATTACCTCTGTAGATCGTGATGATCTACACGATGGTGGTGCTGCACATTTTGTGAAGTGTATTGAAGAAATCAGAAACCGTTGTCCAGACACGCTAATTGAAATTTTAGTTCCAGACTTTCGTGGCCGTTTAGAAACAGCACTCTCTACATTAAGCTTATCACCACCCGATGTGTTTAATCATAATATTGAGACAGTGCCACGTTTATATAAAGCGATGCGTCCCGGTTCGGACTATCAGCATTCACTAAATTTATTAAAACGTTTTAAAAAATACTGTCCAGATATCAAAACTAAATGCGGCCTAATGGTAGGGTTAGGAGAAATTGAAGCTGAGGTTATTGCTCTACTCAATGATTTAAAAGATCATGATGTAGATTTAGTGACTATTGGACAATATTTACAGCCCTCTAAATCACATGCCCCTATTCACCGGTTTGTGAATTTACAAGAATTTGAAAGATACACACAGCATGGCAAGCGTTTAGGCTTTAAAAATATCTGGAGTGCACCAATGGTCCGTTCTAGCTATTTTGCCGATCGACAATATTTCGGTGAATCTACACCAAAGCCATTTTCAAGAGAGGACGTTTTGTCATAGGACGAGGCGAAATAACAAAACTTACCCAATAGGATAATAGTCAAACTGTTTAAAATTATTTAAGGTAAATGAAATAACGAGGAAATAGTCACAATAAGAAAGCTAAACCTGTTGAGCGGCCACGGATACGCCATTTCAACGATAAAGGAACTTCGATATGGATATGTCAAAACAATTATTATTGCCTTCTACAGACAACCTTCCGTCTTTCTTTAGACCGGAAACAATCTCGGAAACACCTTGTTTAGGAAAAAAGCCGTCACTCGATCTAGATGCGGCTCCTATATTTGATCTGGATCAGGAATGGCAACATTCCTTATTTGGTCGTTCAATCCAAGAGTGCCATAGAAATTTGATGCATATTGCTGAAGATGCAGATATGGCAATTGGGGTAACTGACCCCCATGGTACTTTACTCTGGACATGGAGTAGTACACCTATGCGTTCATCTGCTGAACAAGTTCATTTTGTTGAAGGTGGACAATGGTCAACTCAAGCAGTTGGTCAAAATGCAATTGGTCTTGCCCTGAATACACATTCAGCAAGCTGTGTTTATTCACATGAAAATCAGATGAACAGTGTTAGAGACTGGGTATGTTATGCAGCTCCGATCACCGATGCAAACACAGGCCAGTTTTATGGCATTATGAACTTATCAACTAAATACCAAAAGCATAACTCACTTGGAATTTTAGCGGTTGAGCGCTGTGCAGATATTGTAAAACAAGCCATTCAACTTTATCAAAAGAACATTTTATATATTAAGGCGCTAGGCACACCTAAAATTCAATACAATCAACATGGTTTAACACTCACGCAGCGCCAAATCGAAATTTTATGTATTCTTGCTTTATGTCCGGAAGGCATAAACCTAGAAGAGCTTCACTATGCCTTATATGGCGATCGGCCAGTGAGTACCACTACACTAAAAGCTGAACTTTCACAGCTTCGAAACCTGATTCCCGATGTGATCGAGTCACGACCATATAGACTTAACTGTGAAATTCAATGTGACTTTCTCATGGCTGAACAAGCACTAAACTTAGGTTTTACTGCAACCACTTTAACACTGTATAGAGGTAGTTTTTTAGCCAAATCAGAAAGTCCATTTTTGTGTGCTTGGAGAGATTGCTTTGATGCTCGCTTGAGTCATGTTATCTATCAAATTGATGATGTAGACCAACTATTACGTGTGGTTAGCCGCGTTCCTGACCGTGTCGATGCAGTTGAGCGCTTACTTGAACTTCTGCCTGAAGAAACGCCTTATCGGGCAAAGCTCTTAAAATTGCTTGAATAAAATAAAAGGGAGAATATCTAACAATATTCTCCCTCTTTTAAATGAGATCAATCAGAGGCTTGCAGCTGTACCCTATAGCAATCATCTAAAGCTAATTCATAATATCGCAGCCCTTCTTCCGCCGCATGAAATGCTTTTTGCTGCCAATCAGGTCGGTCATTTGACAACCGCTTAATCAACTCCATGGCTTCATAAGGATGTAAATCATCATAATGAGCATGAGCACGTAACCATGCTAAAGAGCGTTTATCAATAGTGACCTCAGGATGATCTGTATAAGCGTGAATACCTTTATAAACTTGAATAGACCAATCACCTGTCGCCCATTCAATTGCCAAATTGGTCGCAGCCAAACATTCAGCCAAGTTACCGCGATGACTCATATTCCATAAAAAGTGATTCACAGCATTCATTGCAGCTGGGGGGCGCACGCTATCAAGCTGTTCTACAGTTAATCCAAAACCTTTAGCCCAATCACGATACCACTGTAAATGGCGCTCTTCGACCTTAATATTTTGAATTAACCAGTCTCGTGTTTCTGTTACACCTGGTTCTGCAAAAGCAGTTGCTTTAGCTAACGCACCAGCCATATATGACGGGAAATGCGCTACCAATGGATAGAAATTAAGTAAAGCATAACGGAAACTTTCTAGGCTCAATCCCCCATTGGCCATTTCAGTAAAAAACGGATGTTTACTCACCCGCTCCTTCACTGGTAAAAGATCCTCCCAAAACCGCTGAGACCATCCATTATGCGGCGTAATTTCTAAACTCATTCCATATTGATTTAGAGCAGTCATTGCTAATTTTCCTATTTATATGACAGCAATCATCTGTACTTCACGGCTATAAGTCTATCCGAAAATGATAAAGATACAATCTTTAATCGACCATTTGTAATTTTTTCTCAAAGGTTTTGAATCTTTAGATAATTGTGACGCTAATCATTGAAATGTCGTGATTTTTATCACAATAAGGGCCTATAAAAATCATTACTTTTTTAAAAAATCTGTATTATTATTTTGAATAAACCACACATTATATAACCAATACTTTTAGATGGAACTTTAATAAAACAAGTCGCATTTTATGCCAACTTCCAATATAGAGAGCATTAATTATGAAGTTGCAAGGTTCCAATATATTGGGACAGGAACAAATAGATTTATTAACCACACGCGGATTGAATTTCGTATGGTTTCCAAAGCAACTTGAAACGATCTATCGTTTTCAATATCAAAATGGTGCGGCCTATGAGTTTCGCTATAGAGCACCTATTATTTTAATATTATATTTATTTTTAAGCTTTGGTATATACCAAGTTTTACCAACCGACCAAGTTTTATCCTGGTTAAGCTATTATTCTTGGGTAGGCATAATTGTTTTAATCGCATGGATTTTATCATTTATTAAAAAATTAAATCAGTGGTTTGATTATTATGTCGGAATTGGATCTGCTGCTGCAGTTGCCATAACATTTATTTTAATTAACGTTTTAGAAAATGGCCAAGATAATGTTCTTTTTCATGCAGCAATGATGTATGCAATTGTGATTATCTACGGTGCGGTAGGTATGCGCTTTTATACTGCAATCATTGCAGGATGGGTCGGTGGCCTTGTTGGTATTTTAGTCAGTACCTATGTAAAAGGCGATATAGATTGGACGTTTTTGAACCGCACATATACGTTTAGTAGTTTCTTAGGCATGACTCTTGCCTACGCTACAGACCGTCAGCACCGTGAAAACTATTTACAAAACTGTATGATTGAGCTCAACCGTATTGAACTCATGCAACAAGCGCAGCAGTTGTCTTTGCTTTCACAGCAAGATGCTTTAACTGGACTTGCTAACCGACGTTATCTTGATGAAACACTAGATAATGAATGGCGCCGTGCACTACGCCATGAAACACCACTTACTATTATGATGGTTGATATTGATTTCTTTAAACCCTATAACGATACATTAGGACATCTTAAAGGCGATCAGTGTTTAAAAGATATTGCGACTGCTATTTCTTCAATTGCTGCTCGTAGTGGAGATTTAGTTGCTCGCTATGGCGGCGAAGAGTTCTTACTGCTTTTCCCTATGACGAATGCACAACAAGCTCAAATTCAAGTCGAAAGATTAATGAATGCAATTAAAAAAATCGCCATTGTTCATCCATGTAGCAGTGTTTCACCATACGTAACCATTAGTGCGGGTGTGGCAACAACAATTCCACGTTTAAATGATTCAATTTCTGCTTTTGTTAGTCGTGCTGATCATGCGCTCTATCAAGCAAAAACAAATGGCCGTAATCAGTATCAAATTGCTGTAAATCAAGAACAAATCGTAGATTTAACCTAATAATTAGTTAAAAGATATATATTTAATTAAAAAATTGCTCTCAATAAAAAAGCCACATACTTTAAATTATGTGGCTTTTTTTACTTAACGAAAGCTAGAACTATGGTTCAATTGGTGCAAATGGAGGAACAACATCCGCGTTTTGAGCACGATGACGTAAAAAATGATCCATTAGCACAATTGCTAACATTGCTTCCGCAATTGGAGTTGCTCGAACACCCACGCACGGATCATGACGGCCCTTAGTCAACACATCGGTATCTTCACGGTTTAAATTAATGGTTTTACCTGGAGTTGTGATACTTGCAGTCGGTTTTAGTGCAATTGCTACACGAATGGTTTGACCACTTGAAATACCACCTAAAATACCACCAGCATGATTCGCCAGAAAGCCATGACTAGTCAATTCGTCACGTGTTTCATGTCCGAACTGTCCCGCTACAGCAAAACCATCGCCGATTTCAACGCCTTTAACTGCATTAATACTCATCATTGCATGTGCAATATCAGCGTCTAAACGGTCAAAAACAGGCTCGCCCCAACCTACAGGAACTTTCTCAGCTAAGATTTCCAACTTAGCACCACAACTTGTACCTTGTTCACGTAAAGACGTAACCAATGCTTCAAAACGAGGAACAGCATCTACATCGCCACAGAAAAAAGGATTATTTGGAACTTCATTCCAATCTAACTTTTCAGCAACTTCATTACCAATTTGAGTCACATGACCGCGAATCAGGACACCAAATTTTTCTGCTAAATATTTTTTCGCAATAGCGCCCGCTGCAACACGCATAGCAGTTTCACGAGCACTTGAACGACCACCACCACGATAATCACGGAAACCATACTTTTGCGTATAAGTGTAATCTGCATGACCCGGTCTAAAGGTTTGCGCAATATTTCCATAATCTTTCGATTTTTGGTCTGTATTGCGAATGAGTAAACCAATTGGCGTACCAGTCGTCTTACCTTCAAATACACCTGAAATGATTTCAACCTGATCAGGCTCTTTACGCTGAGTCGCAAATTTTGATGTACCCGGCTTACGACGGTCCAAATCTATTTGCAAATCTTCTTCGGTTAATACAAGACCTGGCGGCACGCCATCAACAATTGCCATTAAACCAACCCCATGCGATTCACCGCATGTAGTCACACGAAAGAGTTGTCCAATAGTGTTCCCTGCCATACGTACAACTCCTTAAGCTTGTTCTGCAAATAGTTTTCTATAACGACGACATTGTTCAGCAGTCAACGCAAAAATGCCTGAACCACCTTTTTGGAAAGTAAGCCAGTTAAACTCAACTGTATTGAAGTTCTGACGCATAGCCCATTCAGAGTTGCCGACTTCAATTACAATTAAACCATCTTCCGTTAAGTAATCTGCCGCTTGAGCTAACATTTTACGAACCAAGTCTAAACCATCTTGACCTGCTGCTAATGCAAGTTCAGGCTCATGTAAAAACTCTTCCGGTAAGTCAGCCATATCTTCGGCATCAACGTACGGCGGGTTACTTACAATTAAATCATACTGATTTTCAGCTGGAATTTTGGCAAACAAGTCAGATTCAAGTAACGCAACTTGATATTGTTTATTGTGATGTTCAACGTTAATCGATGCTACTTCTAAAGCTTCTTTAGAAATGTCAGTCGCATCGACTTCTGCATCTGGATAAGCATAAGCTAAAGCTACTGCAATACAACCAGAACCCGTACACATGTCTAAAATACGTTGCGGTGTCTTAGGCTTGCTATTTTCTGGTAAGTTGTTAAGTGCTTCACGCATTTGACCATTTTCATCTAAGCAATATGGTGCAAAACGTTGCTCAATTAATTCTGCAATTGGTGAACGAGGAATAAGCACACGCTCATCGACATAAAATGGCTTATTGAAGAAGTAAGCTAAATTTAACAAATAAGAAGTTGGAATACGCTCATTAATACGACGCTCCAACAAGCTTAAGAATTCTGCTTTTTCACTTGGTAAAAGTTTAGCATCTAAAATCTCTGAGTCTGCTGACCATTCAAGAGATAAGGTTTGTAAAACTAATGCAGAGCTTTCTGCAAAATAATCTTCAGTGCCTTGTCCTAAATGTGCATCATGTTGACGTAATGCTGATACCCCAAAACGAATAAAATCTCGAATTGTTGATAAATTTTCAGCAGCTTCCTGTAAATGTTCAGGGCTAATCGTCGGTCGCTCCACTTAGGCGTCTCCAAAGGCAAATTTTGCAAAGTGACTATTCTACTGAGTGAGACAAAGCAACGCAACGCTTTGCCTTGTGAACCAGTGTTTTACATCTCAATCTGTAATAATCTCAGCTTAAAATTAGAATACTTTGTTTTAGTTAAGAAATAATGAAGTTTATAAGTAGCAGTATTATAGTCTCTAAAACAAAAAAGCGGCCCTTATGATTGACCGCTTTTCTTGTTTAGTTGACTTAAAGCTTAAGCTTTTCTGCAACATAGTCTGAATCTTTGTCTCCGCGCCCCGACAGATTTACCACAATCATGGTTTCTTTCGGCAGCTTTGGCGCTTCACGAATTGCCCAAGCCACCGCATGTGAGCTTTCGAGTGCAGGAACAATACCTTCAACTCGTGATAGGGTCATAAACGCATCTAAACATTCTTGATCTGTTGCAGTGCTATATTCCACACGTCCTAAATCTTTTAAGAAACTATGTTGTGGCCCAACACCAGGATAGTCCAATCCAGAAGCGATAGAATGCACCGGCAAAGGTTCACCAGCCTCATTTTCGAGGACATAACAAGCCATACCATGAATTTGGCTTGGTTTACCTAAGGTTAGGGTTGCCGAATGCATATTTGTGTCTAGCCCATGTCCAGCGGGTTCAACTCCAACAAGTTTTACATCTGGATCATTTAAAAATGCTGTGAAAGCACCGATTGCATTTGAACCACCACCCACACATGCCACCACATAATCTGGATTTTTACCAAAGCGTTGATGCGTCTGTTCTTTAATTTCATTACCGATAATTGATTGAAAATCACGAACCATTTTTGGAAATGGATGTGGCCCAACCACAGAACCAATGGCATAAATAAAGTTTTTAGGGTCTTTTAAATATTCTTCAAATGCGCTATCTACAGCATCTTTTAAGGTTGCTGTACCACGAGTTACCGATACCAAATGAGCACCCAAAATTTTCATTTTGACCACATTTGGGTGTTCTTTTTCAATATCGACTTGACCCATGTGGATTTCACATGGAATACCCACTAAAGCACATGCTGTTGCCAAAGCAACCCCATGCTGACCCGCACCCGTCTCGGCAATCACTTTCTTTTTGCCCATATACTTAGCAAGAAGAGCCTCACCTAAACAGTGATTAATTTTATGAGCACCCGTATGGTTTAAGTCTTCACGCTTTAAATAAATTTGTGCACCACCTAACTGTTCTGAAAGACGTTTTGCATAAAATAAAGGACTTGGACGACCTACATAATTTGCAAAGAGATCTGATAATTCATTTTGAAACTCTAGTGTATGGCGGATTTCTTCATAAGCAACATTAATTTCATCCATTGCTTCTTTTAAATGTGGAGGAATAAATTGCCCTCCATACTCACCAAAAAATCCTTGCTCATTTGGTAAAGCAATACCATTAATTTGATGTTGCATATCATCCCTCTTTTTAAATTATTAAAGTTATCAAGTTTATCGAGAAAGGTAACGCGTTAAATCTTCAATGCCTTTTAGAGTCATTGGGTACATGTGGTTTTCAAAAATCTCTTTAATCCAACCAATTGTTTGGGTGTAATGCCAATACCCTTCTGTTTCAGGGTTTAACCATGCTGTTTTATCAAAATGCTGACGCAGACGACGTAACCAAACTTCACCTGCTTCATCATTCATATACTCAACCGAGCCACCTACCGATTTCAGCTCATACGGTGCCATACTGGCATCACCTACTACAATTACACGATAGTCACGTCCATAGGTATGAAACAAGTCCCATGTGTTCATGCGAGTCGCTGTTCTTCGGTAGTTATCTTTCCAAACATAGTCATAAAGACAGTTATGGAAATAAAAGTATTCAAGTGTTTTAAATTCAGTTTTAGCCGCGCTAAACAACTTTTCACATTGAGCTATATGAGCATCCATTGAACCGCCCACATCAAATAACATGAGTACTTTAATTCGATTACGACGCTCTGGCACCATTTGAACATCAAGAATACCTTGCTTGGCTGTTTCTCGAATAGTTCCGTCAACGTCTAGCTCTTCGGCAGCGCCTTGCCGGGCAAATTTGCGTAAACGCCGTAAAGCAATTTGCATTTGGCGGGTACCAAGAACTTGGTCATCATCTAGATTTTGGTATTTACGCTGTTCCCAAACTTTAACCGCCGAACGTTTACGACCTGGCCCACCAATTCTGACGCCTTCCGGATGGTCACCAAAAGCACCAAAAGGTGAAGTTCCACCTGTGCCAACCATACGGTTACCACCTTGGTGTTTTTTATGCTGTTCACGTAAACGCTCTTCTAGCATTTTCATCAGTTCTTCTAAAGAACCTGCTTTTTGAAGCTCAGCTCTTTGCTCTGGTGTTAAATGCTTTTCTAAAAGCTCTAAATCGAACCAGTCTTTTGGTAGTTTATGGACTTGCTTGAGTAATTCATCGATATCGAAGGTTTCTATGCCATCAAAGTAATCTTTCATGGCACGATCGAACTTATCAAAAAAACGCTCATCTTTAACTAAAATAGTTTTAGCAAGTTGGTAGAACTCTTCTTGATCGGCAAAAACCAGCCCTTCACTTACCGCACGATTTAAGTCAATCAGTTCACGAGTCGTGACTGGAACACCATATTTTCGTAAGGTGTAAAATAACCGCACAAACATGGGTTATTCCCTCCTTTAACGTCGCGACATGAAAGCCAAACGTTCAAGCAGTTGCACATCTTGTTCGTTTTTAATGAGTGCGCCATACAAAGGTGGAATAGCTTTTGATGTATCTCGATTACGTAGTACATCTTCTGGCATATCATCTGCCATAAGCAGACTCAACCAATCGATCAGTTCAGATGTAGATGGGGGTTTCTTCAAGTTAGGAATTTCGCGGAGTTTGAAGAAAACTTGCAGAGCTTCATTTACCAAAGTCGCAGAGATATTTGGGAAATGTACCGAGATAATTTCACGCATCGTTGCTTCATCTGGAAACTCAATATAGTGGAAGAAGCAGCGACGCAAGAACGCATCTGGTAATTCTTTTTCGTTATTTGAAGTAATAATTACGATTGGACGTTGAGTAGCAGTAATTGTTTCGCCTGTTTCATAAACATAAAAAGACATCTTATCAAGTTCATGTAACAAGTCATTTGGAAACTCAATATCTGCCTTATCAATTTCATCAATTAAAAGCACACAGCGCTCTTCACTGGTGAAAGCTTCCCACAATTTACCGGGCTTAATATAGTTCTTAATATCGTAAACACGATCATCACCCAGTTGACTATCACGCAAACGAGACACAGCATCGTATTCGTATAAGCCTTGCTGTGCCTTAGTTGTTGACTTGATATGCCAAGTAATGAGTTTTAAACCGAGGCTTTCTGCCACTTGCTCAGCAAGTAAAGTTTTACCTGTACCCGGCTCACCTTTAACCAATAAAGGCTTTTGCAAAGCGCGGGCTGCTTTTACAGCAAGTTTAAGACTATCAGTCGCGATATATTGATCTGTACCGGTAAAATGTTGGGTATCAGCAGACATGTAGAGACCTTATTTTTCTATTTCAATGGTTAGATGGAACGCATGCTTTTGTTTGTTGTATATTTTGACCAACAATAGCCAATAAGCAAACCTAGACCGATTACAAACAGAATTAAGGATAAATTTGACCAGATTAAAGGACTGTCTTTAGTTAACACACCAAACAATAGCCCAAAAATAGCTGGAGCTACAGATGCATTAGGACCTTCCGAAACGGTTGGTGTCACCAAAATGGCAAAAACAACTAACCAGCTTATTGCGCCAAAAGTAGCAGGTAGGCGGCGCATTAAACGCCACCAACACCACAAAGCAATAATAGCGCCAACGCCATAAGCTGTTAAAGCAATGATCTCCTCAGGAACTGCATCGAGAGAAGAAAGTAATTGATTTAGAACTCCAGCTTGATCTTCACGCACCACGTAAGCCCTCTGGTTCAACTGCATTTGGGTTAATTAACCCTTCTGGCGGCATCTGAATAAAGAAACCTTTTGTTTGTAATGAGTCTAGAACATGTAAAACATTTACACGCGCTAATTTACGTGTTGGAGCCAATTCTAAATGCATGACAAACGTTGCACGACCAAATGCTTGTAAAACAGCTTCTGGAACTTTTTCAAACGGATCAGCTTGCTCCGCATCATCAGGATAGTTTGGACGAGCAATATAAATGTACATTTCATCTTTTTTGCTCGATCTATAAATATCACAGTGCATTTCAAATCAACTCTTGAACTAAGGACAGCATACATGAAAAAAAACAACAGACACACGCAGGTTTGTTTACGCATCAGTCGTTTTTTCTTTTCTCGCGAAATATTAACCCACAACAATCATTAAGGTCGATAAATAACTTTTAATTTTCTAAAGTTTTAAATTTTCCAACCTTTATTAACATATTAATTTTACATAAAAAATCTTTTTATCAACTTTTATAAAATGAAAAAATTACATTTTGAAAACAATAAACTTCGTCTTAATTAAATTAAATTTATCTTAACACATTGAAAATAATAAATTTAATTTAAATAAAAGTTAAAATAAGATTTAAAGAAGATTCAACTTATGTATACAGGATAAGACATTATTTAACCGATTTTAAATTCGGATGTGTTTCAATAATAAAAGATCTTAAAAGAAAATATGGAGGTCTTTACTATGTCTCGTGGCGACAAATCATCTTACACAGCAAAACAAAAGCGTCAGGCTAAACATATTGTTGAGAGTGAAGTAGATAGAGGTCATTCTCAAGAAGAAGCTGAACGTATCGCATGGTCTACTGTCAATAAACAAGATGGTGGCGGCAAGAAAAAATCACATTAAAATTATTACCGGATACTTCTTTAGTTAAGTTAAGGACTAAAGAAGTATCTTATCAATAAGTTAATCAAAAGTTTTAAAAGACTCTTGAGCCCTGCATATAGTCATTACTCACCTGATTTAAGGCACTCAAAATTGTGCTGTGGTTTTCAGTAAGTAAGGCTTCATTTAAATGATTCATGTAATTCATTAATGTTTCTTTAGAAGCTTGTGCAAACTCGGTAGTTACCGCTTCATCTTCATATAAAATGACATAACTACGAGCAAACCCATAAATAAGATAAGCTGCGGCTTTTTCATTTAAATTTGAGGATTGCTTAAGATACTGCTCACACGCATTTTTTAAGTTTTTAAATGCATCTGTACCAGTCGATTGATTTTTGAAAGATGAAAGTATTGTTTGGAAGTTCATATCCATATTCCACTCAAAAAGTAAAGCTACAGAAGAAGCATAAACCTGTCAAACAATATATTGATTTTTATAAATTTAGATTGTAAAAAATTATAAGAAACGCCCTAATCTATGGGCGTTTGAATAGTTTAAAGCTTAGAAACTGACTTCAATATTGACGGTTGTACCAGACTGATCAATATTGGTTGAAACGTTGAAACCTCGTGTCTTTAGCTCTTCCTCTACTTGCGTAATATGTTCAGGATGCAAAGCATCTATTGGAAATTGAAACACTGCTCGACGTTTACCTTCTTTCGAGACTTGCTCAGTTCCAGATAAGATTTTTTCCAACAATATTGCTTGATCTATTTTGACATCTTTAGCATTTTTTCTTGCCTGTTCAGCATTAAAATTATTAGTCATGTTTATCTCTCTAGTTATTAGTAACTTTCATTTATAGCATAAAAAATTAATCTCAATATTAACTTATTATTGATTTTAAAAACTTTTTAAGACTTTATATATAAAATTAGAGGCCTCCTCTCCCCGAGAAGGCCTCTATATTTCTGCACCGAAACAAACTTATAGTTATATATTGTTTATTTTGAAATTGTTTTTCTTGTTGCTAAGAATATACAGACCTGTATATATACGCAATTGAATTTTTCTCACGCATAAAGTTAATTTAATTCAGCATAATCATATAAAATTAAGATAAACTCATATTTATAGTATTTAAACTTCAAAACAACCTAAAGATATAAAGTATAACTAAACAAAAATTTAAGTTTATAAAGATAAACTTATAAAAAGGATTATTTTTAAAGCAAGATTAAATACAAGAAGTTGAATAAATATTAATCAAATAAAATATTTTCTAAATACAAAGCGCATTTAAACTAAAAATACCTATTTAAATTTAAAATAAGAGACTTGCTTTCTCTTCTGTAAATAGCTCAATAAGAGGTTTAGTGAGTAATTCATAGCGCCAACCCAACAAATAGTCAGGTAAGTCTTGTTCATCACCTTTAGAAAGTACATGTTGATGAATTGCATTTAACCATTTCTTACGAAGTAAAACTTCTTTCGGAATGGAAGTCTGCTCTATTGCGTTTGCAATTAATGCATCCATTTTATCTAATGTTTCTTTTGACGTAATTTTAAAAGGTTTAGCAATTTTAGCTGGCCATTGCCCTTCTACTGGTAAATCCTTTAAAAGATCCAGAATAATCTTGCCATATTCACGAACAACATTTGGACGGATATCTCTTACTTGAGATAATTGAAAATTATTACGTGGATTTTTTTCGACCAAATCAATCATTGTCGAGTTTCTAAGGATAAAACTACGTGGCTGATTGGTTGCTTTAACTATATGTTCGCGCCATTCACTTAAATTCTGCAATTGCATTAATTGACGGCGTGAATGTCGATAGTTGCCTACATCTGTATAGAGTAATGACGTTGGTGTTTCACTAATAATTTCTTTGGTTAGACTACTACAGTCTTCAAGAACATATTCATAAAGCCCTTTTTGCTTAAGCTGATCCTTAATATGGTTAGCCAACTGCATAAGGTATAAAACATCATTTGCTGCGTAGCATAACTGTTGAGGAGACAAAGGTCTTGCTAACCAGTCAGATCGAGTTTGGTCTTTTTCAATGTCAATCTCTAAACAAAGCTTTAAAGCACCTTGATAGCTTACTTGTAAACCATGTCCTAAAAAGGAAAGTCCAACTTGGGTATCAAAAACATTTAATAGGTTTTGTTCATCAGCATAGTGATAGATTAAATCGATATCTTCACCACACGCGTGAAAAATATTTTGTTGAGCAACAAAGATTTTTTTCCAAAACTCACTTAAGTCTAGCGACACGCCATCCAGCAAATATACGTTTCCGTTGACATTGACTTGACATACTCCAAGTTTAGGCCAAAGGGTATCAACCTTAATAAATTCTGTATCAAGTCCATATGTTGAACATTGATCCATTTGTTGAAGAACATCAACCAATTCGGTTTGCTGTTGGATAAACTGAAACATGCTTTCTCAAGTAAATGCAAAGAGTGCTTTAAACTCTGGTATATATAACATAGCAATAGAAAAATGCTACTGAATCCACGATGAATAATCTATTTTTGAACAATTTTCCAAAAAAGAGATAATTTTTTGATCATTATTTTAAATTTTTCAATTTAAGATCCTTATAAAAATTTATTTTTTACAAACAGCTTTTTTAATTTATATATTCATTAAGTCATTTTTAAAAATATGTTTTTGTCTTTTAAAAAGATTTTTTTAATAATAAAACTTATATTTTAAAAAAATCTTTGAAATAAGCACCGAGGTACTTATTTCATACGCATACGGTTATGTACCGCCTGACTTAATGTATGACTATCAACATATTCAAGCTCACCACCTTGTGGTACACCTTGAGCAATACGTGTCATGTGAATAGGTAAATGCTTCGTCGCTTCAACCAAATAATGCGCTGTCGCCTGACCTTCTACAGTGGCGTTAGTTGCCAAAATGACTTCTTCGATAGTGCCTTGGCTTAAACGCTGGATTAGGTAAGGAATACCTATTTCTTCTGGCCCAATCCCATCTAATGGAGAGAGATGCCCACCCAACACATGGTATTTGCCACGGAAACTACCACTTTGCTCAATTGCCATCACATCTGCCGGAGATTCAACCACACAGAGCAGTTGATCATCTCTTTCTGTTGAAGCGCAAATATCACAAATTTCGTGCTCAGTTAAAGAGTGGCAAACACTACATTCGTGGATATAACTTGATGCTTCATGTAGAGCATGCGCTAAAGCAAATGCACCTTCACGATTCTTCATCAACAGATGTAAAGCCATACGTTGAGCCGACTTCGGCCCAACGCTAGGCAAAATACGTAAAGCTTGAACGAGTTGTTCAAATCTATCACTAAACACTGAATTTCCTTAGAACATGCCCGCTAAGCCAGGAGGTAAACCCATGCCAGAGTTAGCTTTTTGCATTTTTTCTTCAGAAACTACTTCTGCTTGACGCACAGCATCATTAACAGCAGCTGCGATTAAGTCTTCAATCATATCTGGTTCATCTTGAAGTAATTCTGGATTAATTTCGATACGTTTTACGATATAACGACCAGTCATGGTTACTTTAACTAAACCACCACCCGCTTCAGCGTGTACTTCAGTTTGAGCAAGCTCTTCTTTGGCCTTTTTTATATTTGATTCCATATCTTTTTGCATGCGCTGCGCTTGCTGCATGAGCATATTGATATTCATAAACCTAACTCCGTATCTCTACCAAATATAATTGATAGTCACATAACACTTCAGAACTTAAACTCTTTTAGTCCCTCAACCCATCATAAAGAGCATTGAGGTCATTACGTTTAAATCAAAATTAATCTGTAATTCTGACACAATAAATTAATGTTTCCTATTGGTATCTATGAAACTATTTTCGCTAACTCATGAGTTTAAAGCTTTCTGTGTAAAACTTTTCACTCTTAGAACCAGTTCTAAAATTTAAGTGCAACTATTGTGAGGCTTGAAGGTTTTTATTATCCGGTTTGTATTCATTTAAAGGCATTTTCTGAAAAGAGGCATTTGCCTTTTCTATGGAATGGTCTGCATCTTCAACTGATTTGTTCGCATCATTAATTAACAATACAGTTTCGCTAATCTTAGTCGGTTCGTCTTTTTGGGCAAATACTCTGTATCCAACCAAACCAATTGCCCCTATAGCGACTAATATAATTATAGGTTTAAGCATGGTTCAAAAACTCACTTTGTTATTTTTATTAAATTTAGAACTTTTATACGTTGTGATTTTAGAGTCATTTATAACAAAATGTAGTCTTTTTATTGCTTTCGTTGTTTGTGAGTAACAACATCATTAATAAAAAACCACACTAAAATAAGTGTGGTTTACTCTTAAATATATAAATTAATTAGATTAAATCTAATCCACGTGAGATATCACCAATAATATCGTTAATATCTTCTAAACCAACTGAAACACGGATTAAACCTTCTTGAATTCCAGCTGCTTGTTTGGCTTCAGCAGAAAGTTTGCCGTGTGTTGTTGTCGCAGGATGGGTAATTGTTGACTTCACATCACCTAAATTACCAGTAATTGAAATAAATTTGGTGTTATCAATCACCTTCCAAGCACCTTCACGTTCGCCTTTAACAACGAAAGAAACAATCCCACCAAAACCATTTTGCTGTTTTGCAGCAAGTTCGTGTCCTTCGTGAGTTGGAAGGCCTGCGTAGTAAACTTTTTCTACTTTGTCATGGGTAGATAACCATTCGGCAAGAATTTGAGCACTCTCACAGTGTGCTTTCATACGTAAGCGTAAAGTTTCTAGACCTTTTAAGAAAACCCATGCATTAAACGGACTCATTGATGGCCCAAGTGTACGGACGACACCAAAAACCTCTTCTAACAACTGATGATTACCGACAACAGCACCGCCTAATGCTCGCCCTTGTCCATCTAAATATTTAGTTGCCGAGTAAATCACAAGGTCTGCACCAAATTTTAATGGTTGCTGCAAAACAGGCGTACAGAAACTATTATCAACCGCAAGTAATGCACCATTCGCATGTGCAATATCTGCAAGTGCTTGAATATCTGCAATCTCAGCTAAAGGATTCGATGGTGACTCAACAAATAAAAGTTTAGTTTCTGGACGTACCGCGTTTTTCCAATCGTCCAAATCACATAAATCGACAAATGTAATATTTACACCAAACTTGGCAATATATTTCTCAAACAAAGCGACAACTGAACCAAAAACTGCTCTTGAGCAAATAACATGATCACCCGCTTTTAAATATGCCATAGCAACTGACAAAATCGCGCCCATTCCAGAACTTGTCGCAACAGCACGTTCAGCACCATCTAAAGCTGCTAAGCGTTTTTCGAACATTGATACAGTCGGATTGGTAAAACGTGAATAGATATTTCCTTGAACTTGACCAGAAAATTTTGCAGCCGCTTCAGCAGCGTTTTCATATACAAAAGATGAAGTCAAAAAAATTGGTTCGCCATGCTCACCTTCAAAACTACGAGTATGTCCGGTACGAATGGCTAAAGTATCAAGTTGGTATTCTAAATCATCAGACTGGTTCATTAAATGTGCGCCTTTACTGGTCATGTACTAAAAAACTATCATCATTTTGAGTGTCTAAGGTATTTAAGGTCAAGGTAAACCTGAAAATTATCGCTTAGACTTCAATCAATCTTTAGTATAGTTGGTAAAATAAGATGAAACGCTTAAAGTCCCTTGTCCCAGAACAAAGTCAAATCAAGCACCTCTCTACCCGACTATTTCATCCTCAAACATTAGTATTGTCACAAAGCACTCCGTTTGAAGTAATTGGTGAATTCAATCAAACCCGTGTTCGTTACTATGCGGCTACCCAGAAGCGTTTTAAAGAACCATTAGTATTTGTTGCTCCGCTAGCAATTAATATGGCGATCTATGATTTATATCCTTATCGTTCGCTTGTAAAATATTTTCAAAATGCAGGTTTTGACGTATATCTAGTCGATTGGGGACGTTTGAGCTTTAAAGATAGACATCTTAACTTTTTATCATTTATAGAAGATTTTATTCCTAAAGCTATAGAACTTGTTCGCACCCATTCAGGTAGTGACCAAATTTCTCTACACGGATGGAGTATGGCAGGTATATTCGTTACTTTATATACAGCGTATAATCATCCAAATTATGTCAAAAACCTTATAGTATTAGGTAGCCCAATTGATAGTTATGCTTCTGGTTATATTGGAAAACTCTACCGAACTATAAATAACACTATTGCTCGCAATAAGAAGCTACAGGAACGTATCTACTCAGGATTACCGAAGCGTTTGATTCATACACCTGGGATTTTAAATTCTCTAGGATTTAAAATTCTTGACCCTAAAGGTTGGCTCGATGGTCATGTTCAATTACTGAAAAACCTTGATGACCTTCAGTTTGTACAAGAACATGCCACTTTAAGTAGTTTTTTAAATAATATGATTGATTATCCAGGAGGGATTAATCAGGACATGTTATTCAATGTTTGGCTACAAAATCCGTTGAAGCAAGGTTCTATTTTATTAAAAGATAAAAAAATTGAGTTAAAAAATATCGACTGTTCTCTCTTGGTTGGTGCGGGTCGTAGCGATCAATTGGTTACGGCGGATGCAGCTCAACCATTAAGCCATTTAACCAGTAGCCAAGATGTTACATTTACTCTTATTCCAGGTGGTCATTTGGGACTAATTTCAAGCCAAGCAAGTTCTCAAGAGTTTTGGCCAAAGTTAGAAGCATGGCTAAGTGAACGTTCAACAAAAATTTGAGCTTTAAAAAGGAAAAAGCCCTTACATAAAGGGCTTTTTTATACTTAGTTTTAAAATATAAATAAGATTTTGATTAGTTTTGAAGATTTGTAATGTTTTAAACATTGACCCTAAAAGCAGACTAGAAAGATATTTTTTTAAATACGAAGTATCCTACTTTGCTTTCAAAACTCCCGTCTTTTTGAATATTAAAATATTTTTTGACCACATCTGATGCATTCTCTTGTAGATACTTAAGTGTTTTTATTTGGTCTTCGGGAGTTCTCATACGCTGCACCCAGCTATCAAAATCTAGCATGAGTGACTGTTTATCTAAGGTAGTTAACTCAAAACCAGAATCTTCTATAAAGTAAACCCATTCTTTAATACTATAGTTTCTTACATGACTTGGATCTCGAATAACCTCTATAGTCTGTAAAAACGTATCTAAAATGGGAAAACTTGAGCTGATAATATCAACAAAAATAACGGTACCATTAGGTTTTAAAACACGATTTATTTCTTTCATCGCCGTTGGTACATGTTGCCAGTGATGGGCAGAATAGCGGCTAATCACTACATCAAACTGTTCATCAGTAAACGGCATATCTTCGGCTATACCTTGTTGTACAAAAATATTTTTTATTTTTCGATCATTGGCAGCTTTTGAGACAGTATCAAGCATTTCATGAGATAAGTCGTAAGCAAAAACTAAATCGGCATGATTAGCAACGTTATAAGCCACATGGCCACCACCACAACCTAAATCTAAAACGACAGCATTTGAATATTTCTTAATCTCTTTAATAAACTTATCAAACTCAATCCCTTCAGAGTGAGCTGTGCTGTTCAAATAACTTAAAGATTTATTTTGATACTGTTTTAAATTTATCTCATGTTGATTCAACATGGCTCATTCCTCTTCTTTGATGAATCAACCATAAAAGAAAAAGTAAATAAAAAATAATGATTAGTTTTTAAATAATCAATAAAATAAAGTTATAAATTTATCTTTTAAAGAATATGCGGATACAGTAATTAAAGTGAGATTGGTTAATAGTTATCTTGTTTATAATTTCACATCCCAAATATAGAAAACCACCAATTGGTGGTTTTCTATAAATAAAAAGTCAAATTTGTGTTCTTAAAATTTACTTTGCCACAAACTTGATGTTGAACTTTCTTACCTGTTTTCTTACCTCAGGATTAGAAGGCAAAACAAATGGGCTTGCACGCCATATTGCCTTTTCAATACTTGATTTGAACTTTGGATCTTCTTTATCTAGAAAAATAATTTGCTCAATCTCACCACTATCACTTAAAAACACTTTAACGCTAGCGCTCATACCTACAGAAGATGGTGGGACATCCCAAATTTTAAATATCTTTTTTTGATATTGTTGCTTATATTTTTCAGCCTCTACAATAGTTTTATCATCACCGCTTTTCACTGGCGATAATGATTTAGAGTTAATAGCACACCCAGTTAATAACAATATTGAAGTTAAAATAATGATATTTTTCATTTATAAAACCAATTTTTTCAATGATTAAAATTTAACATTTTATCTTTTTAAAAACTACCAAGCTGATAGTTTATATTGAATAGCCATTATTAAATACAATCTTAGTAAACTTTATATTTCAGCTAATTTACTCGATTGTTTAGCCTAACTATTCAATTTTAATTTTTAAGTAGTGACTTAAAATGATATTTTGTAACGTGAATTGATATTTGAATGCTCAGGCATATCAGCAATATCCTGCTCAGTAAAAATTCCATGCTCAAGTACTTTTGTCCCATTAAATGCAGTATTAACCGGCGTAATGGGAGACTTGGTAATATAATTTTCATCAGCTTTTTGCGTCAATGATGTGCAACCTTCTATCCCAAATCCAGCAATAAGGACAAATAAAAATTTCTTCATCTGGCTCACCTGTTATAATAAAAATCAAACAATCTAACAAATTATCCTTCAATTGTCACATTTTCAAAACGATTAAGCCTCAATCAAAGCTTTAACAAAACTTAATGAAATGTAAACTAATTTGCATAAAATGTTAAATTGTGTAAAATACCTAAATAATTTAACGATATGTTTCAACTCATGATCTTTCTATTTTTTTTATTTTTATTATTTACGTTTGTGCTTCTTTTAAATGCTCATTACAAACAATAGGAGCATTGATTAGTCATTCATCAAAGATATCTAAATATTTTTGTTTAAAATAATAAGTTCTTACAGCACCCATAAATCAAGTTTAGTTATCTAAAATTTTATAAAAATAAAAAAGCCCGCTTTGTAAGCAGGCTTTACCCTTTTGATTTTTTGCGCTGATCATTCAGGACTTTTTTGCTGTTTGTGACAGCGCTCGGATATTACACTTATACTTAAAGATTAAAAAGACTAATCTTTTTTAAACTGATGCACTTATTCATCAAGTTCTATCGGATCACCATCTTCTGGACGAATATGTCGTGTGCCATCATCAGCAGGATCAACACTAGATCCATCCTTAGTGATCGAGTTATACATTTCATCCTCTTTTTTATCATCTGTGAATTCTTCATCTTCAAAATCAAGAGGCTCGTCATCATCTTCAAAATTTAAAGGCTTTTCTTCATCTATCATGTGATTCATCCTTTTTAAGTTATATCACTTCATGCTTAATTAAATGACAGATATATTCAACAGTGAACACACAGCATTTATGTAAAGAACACTTAATAAGTATTAAAGATATAAAAACTAAAGGCTGTTATTCAAAGTATTTTAAGAACTCTTCAAGAACAGGTAAATGGACAAAACTTTTATGAGCATCTTCTAGCACGACCCATTCATGTTTTGACTCTATACAAAAATTAAGCTTTAAGTCTGGATTAAATGAGTGTTCCAAAAGCCCTAATGGTATCCATATATAATTTGTACCATTAATTTTATTGGGTACGGGTGAACCACATTTATTACAAAACGATGAGGTAAAACCAGTCTCTTTTTTATAGGTAGAAACATGTTCACTTCCAAATAGCCAGTTAAATTGGCTTTCTTTGACCAAAGTAGCCGCATTCGCTCCTGTACCCGTTTGTTTTCGGCATAAACTGCAATGACAGTAATAAACCGTTTTTATTTCACGAGTTATAGAGAATTTTACTTGATTACATAAACAAGAACCAATGTTAGTCATATAATGTATTTAATTCATCACTATGAAATTTTCATAATGACTTTAAATATTGATTATGTACATATTTTTATTGTTTAATTTAAAATAAAACCTAACCAATTGATTTAAAATAAATTTAAAAAAAGATATTGATATCTAAAGCTTTTTTGTATTATAAGATCAAATGTGATTTTTAATAACACTTGAGTAATTAATAGTCATTGAAATATTGGGAATAAACCTTATATTGAGTACAGGTTCATACCTTTAACTGAGGAAAAGCTCATGAATAAATTATTGGTTGCAGTATTCACTGGAATGGTAACCCTTGCCGGTTTCAGTGCTCAAGCTGCAACACCTGAGCAAGAATGTCAAAAATTGCAAGACGATTACAATTTAATTTATGCATCAAAAGGTTTTTGTTTTAAAGACCAAGATGCTAAAGAAAAATATGGTAATGAAAATTGTCATACGACTAAGCCAAAATTCTCTGATAAAGAGCAGCAACGTCTAGATGCAATTAAAGAACGTCAAAAAGAATTGAAGTGTAAATAGTATTTAAAGGAATAATACATGGCATATGATGATCAAAATATCTTCGCAAAAATTTTACGTGGAGAACTTCCAGCGATAAAACTCTATGAAGATGATCAAGTTCTAGCTTTTATGGATATTATGCCCCAAGCCGATGGTCATGCATTAGTTATTCCAAAAACTCCTGCAGTAACTTTACTTGATTTACCGCCTGAAGCGGCAGCCTATACCATTCAGATCGTGCAAAAAATTGCGAAAGCAATGGAAACAGCATTAAATCTTGATGGAATTGTTCTTATGCAATTATCTGGCGCCGCTGCTGGACAAACCGTCCCTCATGTTCATTTTCACCTAATTCCAACAAATGTTCACCAACTTGGTAAACATGCTGCGCAATTGGGAGATCAAGATAAAATCAAGGCCTTAGCTGAAAAAATTAAAGCAGCTCTTTGATTTGAAGAGATAAAAGCGGAGCTTAGGCTCCGCTTTTTTATTTAAAAAGTGTAATAAAATCAAAAGAAAATAAAGTATTTCTAATTTTTATTTGTCATAAAACTGTCATTTCTTCTTCACTCCACTGTCACAAAGTTTACAGATACTTCTTAGCAAGTTGGTGAGCTTCTGTAACTTTTTGTACATAAGCCAACTAAAAAATAAAAGTTAGCTAGGCATACGCCATTTAAAAATACCTTTTGGAGAAATCTCAATGAAGAAATTGCTTCTCGCTGCCGCAGTTGCAACTCTAAGCGTAAACGCGGTGCAAGCAGCGCCAACTTTGTACGGTAAACTCAATGTTACCATTGACCAAGTTGACAACAAAAATTTCGATGGTAAAAGTGACGTTACCGAAGTTAACTCTAACGCGTCTCGTATTGGGGTAAAAGGCGAAGAGAAATTGACTGATAATTTATCAGCAGTTTATTTAGCTGAATGGCAAATTAATGCTGATGGTGATGGTACAGATCTTGGTCAACGTAACCGTTATATCGGTATCAAATCAAATAATGTTGGTACATTAAAAGTTGGTAAATTTGACTCTTACTTTAAAAATGCTGCTGGCAACTACCAAGACATCTATAACGACCACACTATTTTAGATATTACCAACACAATGTATGGTGAAGAACGTCTAAATAACGTTATTGGTTTTGAATCTGATCCTAAACTTCTTGCTGGTGTAACATTCAATGTAATGTTCCAACAAGGTGAAACTCCTGCTGATCCAACACCTGGTACATCTGGTAACGATGACAAACGTAACGGTTTTGGTGACTCAGTTTCAGGTTCTATCGGCTACGAAAACAAAGATATTGGTTTAGCATTAGCTGCTGCTGCTAACTACAGCGTACAAGGTAAATATAATGCCTATGGCCTTAGCAATATTTTCTCTGATGCTTACCGTGTAACTGGTTCTTACGATTTTAGTAAACTTGGCGCAACTGGACTTGTATTAGGTGGTTTATGGCAACATGCTGAACCAACTGATGAGCTAACTAAATATAAAGGCTTACAAGAAGATGCATGGGTTGGTGCTGTAACTTACAGAATTGGTGAAACACCTTTTGTAGTAAAAGGTCAATACCAATCATCTAAAGCTTCTGTAGATGGTCAACAAGATCGTAAAATTGATCAATACGGTGTGGGCTTAGACTACAAAATTAATAAACAAGCACGTTTCTACGGTATTGTTGCTCAACAAAAACGTGACTGGCTTGCTCAAGATGACAAACGTACTGTTGTAGGTGCTGGTATGGAATATAACTTCTAAGTTATTAACCATCTTGCATAAAATAAAAGGGCTTATGCCCTTTTATTTTATTGTACCAACAAAAAAGCCGATAATTTTTATATCGGCTTTTTTTAATCTCAATCTTATTTTAAGAAACTGCTCACAAGATTCATCACGTTTTGAATGTCTTGATTCGCTTCTTGATGATCTGTACTTTCACCCTGTGGTGTTAAAGAATCAATAACCTGAGGTAACACAGACGCGATCGCGCCGTAAACTTGCTCTTTTGGCGCTTGAGTCTGCTGGGCAACTTGTTCAACATCTGCAGGGTTAAATAAGCTTTGCAGTTGCTGAGTTGGAACTTCACTATTACTTTGATTTGGATCAACCCAACTTTGAACTTGACTACCTAAACCGGCACCTTTTAACTTTTCTAAAGCAGCCTGTAAACCACCTTGTTGTTGAACCCAGCCTAAGATTAAAGGTACTACAGCAATTAATAAACTTTGTACACTGCCACCAGCTTGAGGTGTATTGTTATTTCCAGTCACTTGGCCTAATACCGAACCTAATACACCACCTAGACCACCAGAAGAAGTATTACCACCCATTTGTCCCAATACAGAACCTAAAATTCCACCTAAACCACCTTGACCTGATGCTTGCTGGTTCCCGCCTAAAGCTTGCTGAGCCAAAACTTCTACAATGTTGCTTAAATTTGTCATGAGTAACTCTTATGTATGGTTTATACAGGAGCATACGCGTTTTTTTGTTAAGACAGCAAAAGCGAAATTGTTAAATTTTGAAAGAGATTAAATAGCCTTTTACCAGCGGAATTTATTCCAATTTTCCGGGTTTGCCCAAAATTTTGAATTAAACCAGTCTGGAACATGTTTATAGGTCAAGATATTAAATTGCCATAAAGCGAAATCACTATCATGTGAAGTTTTATCGATGAGTTGCGTGAACCCCAAAGAACGTAATAGCTGTTCATCACTGCGTTTGCTTACCACAACAATTCGTTTTGCTAATAAATCTCTTAACTTCACTAATAATTGTGATTTATGTACATCGCTAACGCTTTGCATTTCATCTGTATCAAACAATACAAAACCTAAATCATAACGCTGAGTAAAAGGCAGACTTAAAAGCTCAGTTACGGTAAAATAGTGCCATTGAATTGCGTTATTCTGGTCAATTTTCTGGCCAATACAAAGTGCAGTATGAATGGGCTGTTCGTTTGATAAATCGTCTAGCATAGAAGTGATGACATTTTGTTCAGCCATAACTGCAACCCTTAATTGAAAGATGTGAGTTTAAACTTTATGGAACTACAAGGCATTTGCCATAAAATGCATGCAGGCCTAAAAGATGCTAGTGTAACTGATCAACAGACAACCAAGGCAAATGTTGAATACAAATTTGTATTAGACCGTTCAGAAATTGATCTTCCTTTTAATTTAGGACAAGAACTAGAAATCGAATGGACAGGTAATATTTATTGCACATCTTGTGGCGCCAAAACACCGAAGTCCTATTCTCAAGGTCACTGTTTTAAATGTTTTAAAACGAAAGCTGAGTGTGATCTTTGCATTATGAAACCTGAAACATGTCACTATCATTTAGGTACATGTCGTGAAGATGACTTTGCCCACAGTGTATGCTTCCAACCACATATTGTGTATTTGGCAAATTCAAGTGCTTTAAAAGTAGGAATTACCCGTGTTAGCCATATGCCAGGTCGCTGGCTAGATCAGGGAGCAACTCAGGCTTTACCTATTTTAAAAGTTGGATCACGTCGTTTATCTGGTCAACTTGAAACCATGTTTGGTTCCCTAATTGCTGATAAAACTGACTGGCGTAAACTTCTCAAAGGCGAAGCTGAACCTCTAAATATGGTTGAACAACGTGATCAATTAATTGAAGAGTTTGCACCTAAAATTCAAACTATACGTGAAGAGTTTAGCCAAAATCTTGAATTTAACGAGACAGTTGAATTACTAGAAAATGAGTTACCGCGTGAGTTTGTTTATCCTGTTGAACAATATCCTGAAAAAATTAAGTCTCTAAACTTAGATAAAACACCAAAAATTCGTGGTTTATTACAAGGTATCAAAGGCCAATATTTAATTTTTGATATTGGTGTTATCAACATTCGTAAATATACGGGTTACGAACTGATCGTACGTGCATAAGTAAATTTAAAAAGCCCCTAAAATGGGGCTTTTCATTAATACGATTAAGATAATCTATTCCTAAATAGCCAAGCTGCTAAAGGTAAAGTGATCAGTCCAAGTATGATCATTGGAATAAAATTAAATTGAACTTGTGTAAAGTTTGCTCCTTCCAAATACACCCGTTGTACCAAATTAATTCCAAACCTTAAAGGATTTGCGTAAGTTGCTATTTCAAGTGCTTTTGGCATATTTTCTACAGGTGTCAGTAAGCCTGAAAGCAACATCAAAGGCATAATTAGTAGAAACGTAAATAGCATGGCTTGTTGCATATTTAATGATAATGCAGAAATTGATAAGCCCACTCCAACTATAGCCACGTTAAAACTCAATAACCCAAAATAAAGCAGCCCAATAGAGCCATTCATGGGAATTTTAAACCAGAACAAAATAATCAATAAAATAATAGTTGACTGCATCAGTCCTACAAAAATTGGCGGCAAAGCTTTACCAATCATAATTTGTAATGGCGTATACGGTGTTACTAATAACTGATCAAATGTTCCCTGCTCACGTTCACGTGCGACTGACAAAGCAGATAAAAGTAGTGTCTGCATCATACTTAATGCCGCAATTAATGAAGGCATTAAGCTCCATCGAGACTCTTGATTTGGGTTATACCATGTTCTTGTTTCAAGGCTAATAGGTAAAGCTGAATTAAATTTTTGCTGATTAAACTGTCCAACTATTTTGTTTAGATATGAACCTGCTACGACTGCGGTTGATGAATTCCTGCCGTCAACAATCACCTGTATAGGAGAGTTTTGGTTATTATTTAATTTACTCTCGAAGTCTGAAGGAATCGTGATTACAAGCAATACCTGACGGTTATCAATCACCTGTTTGATTTGTTCGGTATATTGAAGTGTTGCAACACGCTTAAAAATACCAGAGCCATCTAATTTTGAGATGAGTTCATGTGAGACTTGGCCATTGCTCTGATCTAGAATTGCATAATCCACACGGTTAACATCATAAGTTGCAGCGTAACCAAACAAAAGTGCTTGCATCAGTGCTGGTACAAATAGAATGACTCTATTTGCAGGGTCACTAAAAATAGTTAAGAATTCTTTTTTGACTAAAAAACTTAAATGCTTCAGCCACGTGATTAATTTTTGCCACATAACTTTATCTCAACCGTTTTTTTAGTGAAAAGTTCACGGCACATATCAAAACAACAATATATCCCAGTAAAAAACCGCATTCTTTAAGCCATAACTTCCAGTCATCACCTCCCATAAATAAGGTTTTAATTAAAATCATAAAATGTGTAGCTGGCAGTAACTGGCTAATAATTTGCACCACTAAAGGTAAGTTACGTGTATCGAAAACAAATCCTGAAAGCATAAGTGCGGGCATAAAACTTGCCAATAAAGCAATTTGACTTGCCTGAAACTGACTTTGAGCAAAACCCGATATGGTTAAACCAAGTAATAAAGAAACAACTAAATAGAGAAATGAAGCCGATAAAACTGAGAATAATGAACCGCGCATGGGTACTTCAAAAATAAAATAGGCAGCAATAATACAGATTACGATATCAATCATGCCGACAACAACATAAGGAATGAGCTTTGCTAATACAATTTCAAATGGTCTTACAGGTGTGACAAATAAGGCCTCTAGTGTTCCCCGCTCCCTTTCACGAGCAATAAGTAAACCAGTTAAAAATGCACCGATTAAAGTTAAAATTAATACCATTAAGCCAGGGACTAAAAACCAAGTACTATTAGCAGATTCGTTAAACCATATTCGTTGTTCAACATTAATGGCACTTGACGTTGCTAATATTTGACCACGATCAACTTGTATAGACGCCGCGGTAGCCAAAGCCCCTGTAATATAGCCCTCCAAAGCTGTTGCTATGGTGGTGGATGTACCATTTAATAGTAGTTGAGCCTTTGCATTACCTTGTTGTGTCTGACTCGTAAAATCTGAAGGAAAGTGCAAAATGGCATCAATTTCTCCATCTCGAATGGCCTGTCCTGCTTTAGGTAAACTAGGAAACTCTTGACTTGCTAAATATCGCGAACCCTTTAAACCCGCTAAAATCTGATTGATCTGTGGTGAGGACTGATCAACTACGACACCAACTCGTGCCTGATTTAAGTCAAAGGAAAGTCCATAACCAAACAATAAAATTAAAATAACAGGCAAAACCAGACCAATCCCGAGGCTGCTTTTGTCACGAATGAGCTGCTTAGTTTCTTTCCTTACTAACGCTGTCAATCGATTCCAAAATCCAAAGCTCATTGTAGACCTCCTAAACAGCATGCTTTAAAGCACGGGCTTGCTCTACAATTGCTATAAAAGCCTCATTCATATCACCAATATGCCTATCTCGGCTGGCTAAATCGCGTACTTGTTGGGGTGAGCCTAAGGCCAATAATTTTCCAGCATCTTGTATGGCGATGCGGTCACAATATTCCGCCTCCTCCATAAAATGAGTCGTAATAATGATGGTAATTCCCTGATTTGCTAGCTCGCCAATGCTGTACCAAAATGAACGCCGTGCAAGAGGATCTATCCCGCTCGTAGGTTCATCTAAAAATAAAATTTCTGGTTCATGCAACAGTGCTGCAGCCATAGATAGTCGTTGTTTATAACCACCGGGTAAATCACCACTTTTAATATGAGGTTTTAAATCGTATTGCTCTAATGCATTATCAATTTGTTGATTTAGTTTTTTGCCTGTTAGACCATAGGCCCCACCAAAAAACTTCAAATTTTCTAAAACAGTTAAATTGCTATACAGTGCAAATTTCTGAGAGACATACCCCACTTTGCCTCGTGCCTCAGCACGAGCTGTGCGTAAGTTTTTACCAGCAACTTCTAGATAACCACTACTTGCTGGTAACAATCCACATAACATCCGAAATGTTGTGGTTTTACCCGCACCATTTGGGCCAAGTAATCCAAATATTTCGCCTCGCTTTACATCAAAGGATGTATTGGCAACGGCAGTAAAATCGCCAAAGGTTCTGACTAAATCTTTAACAACAATGACGGGTTGTTGTGATTTTAAATTATTGTTTTGTTCTAAATGAAAATTCTGCTCAGGAACAGATACATGTTTTCTTTGCTTTTGAGTCTGCTGCAACAACATCATAAACGCATCTTCAAGTTCGGCTGATCGCCTATGAGCGACTAGCCCCTGAGGTAAAATATCTGTTGATAATTCTTTTTGGCGACTGATAAAGTTTACCTGTTCACCCTTTGGAACAGCATCAATAATGTCAACAGAATTTCCAAGCAATTGGGCTTGTAAAGTCCGTGCCTTAATTTGCTCTGAAAGTTTTACTTTCCATGTTTGTCCATGTGCTATTTCTTTTAATTGCTCAGGTGAGCCTTGCTTTAAAATTTTGCCCTCATACATGATATATACATAGTCATACTTTTCTGCTTCATCCATATAAGCAGTACTTATAATAACGCTTAAATTTTCTTCTTGAACAAGCTGTTCAATAATAGTCCATAAATCTCTTCTTGATAAAGGATCTACTCCAACACTAGGCTCATCAAGCAATAGTAATTCTGGGGAACGAACTAACGTACATGCCAGTCCTAGCTTTTGTTTCATTCCACCAGAAAGTTTCCCTGCTGGGCGTTGAATGAATTGAGTAAGATCCGTTATTTCTAATAACCGTTTAAATCTTTGACTGCGTACATCTTTGGGAACGCCATGTAAATCGGCATATAAATTTAAATTTTCTTGTACACTTAAGTCTTCATATAGACCGAAACGTTGTGGCATATAACTAATACGGTCTTGCACAGCTTGAGGATTTTTATCGATATCAAACCCAAGCACATTCAGAGAACCTGAAGTAGCTTTATATAGTCCAGCAACTAATCTTAATAAAGTTGTTTTTCCTGCACCATCTGGGCCAACTAAAGCAGTAAGTTCTCCTTTATTGATTTGCATATCCAAATCATCAATTGCCTTAGTATCTGCTAACTTTTTATTTTCACTTTTAAAAGTCATCGATAAATGATGGGCTTGAACCACTACATTATTATCAGTCATGAGCTTTCTCACCTGAAACAAGTGGTACTTTTACAGTCACTGGTTGACCCATTTTCAATTGATCATTCGCGTCATTTACGTAAACTCGAACTTCATAAACTAGAGTTGTTCTTATCTCATCAGTCTGTACAGTTTTAGGCGTGAACTCAGCCACAGAAGATATATAGCCAATTTTTCCATTGATAGGTTGATTCGGATCAGCATCTCGAATGACCTGTGCCGTACCACCCATATGAATGGAACTCAAATCTTTTTCATTTGCATATACACGAACCCATTTTGGATCGGTCAAGGCCAATGTATAAACTGCCTTTTGCGCAGTGGTCATATCTCCAACTTCTTGTAGTCGCGCTCTCACAACTGCATTTACAGGAGACTTTAGTACAGCTTGAGTAAGGTTATAGTTGATTAGATCTAAATTCGCTTTGGTTGCGTCATATTGTGCTTTGGTTGCTTCTCGATCCTCTTGTCTAGCGCCTTTAATGACCAATTCTAAATTAGCTTGTCTTTCACGGACCGCTGCTTCAGCACTATGTTGATTACTTTTGGCATAGTCGAGTTCTTGTTGGCTAATTGCCCGACCATCCGTACTACTCACCAATATTTGTAACCTTTGCAGGTTTTTACTGGCTTTATCTAAATCAGCTTGAGCAGAAGCGAGTTGTGCTTTTGCTTGGGTGATTTCTTCAGGGCGAGCTCCGACTTGTTGTTTAACGATAGCTTCTTGTTGAGCTTTGAGTTGTGCTTGGGCTTGCTTTGCCTGAATTTGTAATGCATTAGTATTCAGAGTTGCTAATACTTGACCGGCTTTAACTTTATCGCCCTCTTGAACTAAGAGTTTTTCAATACGGCCCGACTGTTCAAATGCAAGTGAAACTTGGCGTATATCCACGTTTCCATATAGAGTCAAATTACTATCTTCTTGATTCTTAGTCTTATATCCCCACACCCAAAAACCGATGACAACCAGAGCTATAATAACTAGGACTATGGCAATCACTTTTTTATTCATCTTATTATCCTTTATTAAATTCAAATTTTCTTAGTTTAAATTCAATTTAAATTTAAATTACTCCAATCTTTGAATAAAAGATATACTTTTATGGTGAATGAAAATTAGGTTTAAACATGTCCAGATCTAGACGAAGTGATGGTGACTTAACAAAGACTAAAATTATTGAGGCAGCAGGACCATTAATTGCCCAGTATGGTTTTGCAAAAACAGCGAACAAAACAATTGCTAACGCTGCTAATGTCGATTTAGCTGCAATTAACTATCACTTTGATGGTCGAGATGGTTTATATCAAGCAGTTTTGGTGGAAGCACATGCCCACTATCTAGATGAACAATACTTACTAGAACTTGTCGAAAGCACTTACTCTCCTGAAGAAAAATTGAGTTTACTACTTGAAACTTTACTGCATAAATTGACAGAAAAAGATGTCTGGCATGGCAAAGTTTTTATTCGTGAACTGTTTTCACCTTCTGAGCATTTATTAAGTTTTATTGAACTTACAGGTATGAGAAAATTTTTTCTTATTCGTAAGTTAATTAGTCAAGTTGCAGGTTTAGAGGAAAATGATCCAGCGGTTTTACCATGTATTTTAAGCGTGATGACACCTTGTATGATGCTCATTATTGCTGGACCAAATACTCAAGCACCTGAGCCTCTTAAAAATATTGCTCAGATGCCATTGCATGATTTAATTGAACATTTCAAAAAATTTTCATTAGCAGGATTAAAAGCAATTAGCCAATCAAAATCCTAAAGGTTAGCTATTCAGACATTTCAAAATAGCCTGAACAGGATCTTCCGTATTTCCAGAAATAAGTTGTTTATGCATGGTTAAATGTTGCATTACTTGAATTTGCGCCGTTTCAACATTCATTAGTTTTTCTATTTCAGCTGCTAAATTTTCTGGCGTAGCATCTGCCTGAATCAGCTCTTCAATAACTTTTTTACCCGCAATAATATTCGGTAAAGAATAATAAGGAATTTTGACCAAAAGCTTAGCAATTATATAGGTCAGCCAATGCAATTTATAGAAAGTGACCATCGGTCTATGCATTAACATTGCTTCTAATGTCGCAGTCCCAGAAGCTAAAGCAATAATATCACTTGCATTCATGACCATACGGCCAATTTTCGATTCGCTATCTGTATTTTCTAAAATATTAATGCAAGCCTTTAAATGAGGTGCTAGTTGTTGAACACCCTGCTCAATCTGTTGCTTACGGGCATCATTAATGGCCGGAATCAAGAATTGGATATCTGGATATTTGGTATGCAAAATATTAGCAGCACCCAGTAACATAGGAAGAAGTCGCTCTACTTCACCTTTTCGGCTACCTGGTAATAAAGCAATATACTTCTGATTTTCATTAAGACCCAATTGCTGTTTAGCAATTTGAATTGGATTTTCGAGTGGTAATTGTTTTGCTAGTGGATGACCTACAAAGGCCGCTGGAACTTCATAGCGCTCATAAAAGACTTTTTCAAACGGAAATAAACAAAGTACTAAATCTATACTCTGTTTAATGCCATGTACACGTCCTTGGCGCCACGCCCAAACAGATGGACTCACGTATTGAACTGTTTTGATCAGAAGATTCTTTTCTTTAATACTTTTAGAAAGTCTGAGGTTAAAATCGGGTGCATCAATACCAATAAAAATATCAACCGGTTGCTGAGTCCATTGGTTAATTAAACCATCTCGCACGGCAAATAGTTTTTTTAAATCTTTTAATACCTCAACAATCCCCATTACAGATAAAGTTTCCATTGGATAATAACTGTTAAAACCCTCAGCAATCATTTGGGGTCCACCGATTCCTTCAAACTCAGCATCGATTCCTTGTTCACGGAAACTACGCATAAGTTTCACACCCAGTGTATCTCCAGAAACTTCCCCAACTACAATGCCTATTTTAAGTTTTCGATTTGCCAAGGCGATTTACCCAAAAATTTGAAATAATGCATTCTAGCATAGAGGCTTATTAATCTTGAACTTGCTAAATATATATGGCTAAAGCCAGCAGAAGCACACCACAATCTAAAATTACACTCATGCACTATCTTTTAATCAAAATTAACAATGCGATTTGAATTGTAGCTTACATTTACAAACAATAAAATAAATGAGAATTATTTACATTATCTTTACTATTATGACCATCCCACCTCGACCATTTAAACTTTCTGTAATCGCCTGCGCGATTTGTTATGCAAATCTCACTTATGCTCAAGATGCAAATATACAAGCTTTGCAGACGATTCAAGTTAAAGCTACAAGTACAGAGCAGTCTTCTGAACAAACCAAAGCCTATAATGTTAAGAACTCTAGCAGTGCAACTAAGCTTAACATTGAGGCTAAAGAAACGCCTCAAACTATTAATGTCGTTACTCGTCAACAAATTGAAGATTTTGGGCTTACTAGCACCCGAGATGTTCTAAACAATACACCTGGGGTCACAGTAACCAATCAGGAAACCGAGCGAACTACTTATATGGCTCGTGGTTTTGAAATTTCAAATATTTTAACTGACGGCGTAGGTTTTCCCCTCTCAGGTTATAACTATAACAATACTAATCCTGATACTTATTTTTATGATCGTGTAGAAGTCGTTAAAGGTGCTGACTCTTTAACGAATGCATTTGGTGACCCAAGTGCAACCATCAATAATATTCGAAAACGCCCAACCCAAGAATTTCAAGCAAGCGGCGGTATAAGTTACGGGTCTTGGGATACTCAGCGTTATGAGGCTGACGTATCTGGCTCAATTCTACCAAGTGGAAAAGTCCGTGGTCGCATTATGGGCTATGAGCAAACTGGTGACTCATACCTTGACCGATATTCTTCAGAAAAAAATGGTTTCGCTGGTATTGTTGAAGCTGATTTAACAGATACAACATTACTTACCCTAGGTTATAGCCAAGAAAAAAATAAACCGAATGCAAACAACTGGGGTGCTCTACCCTTGCTTGATGCCAACGGCAAACAAATTTCTTATGATCGCTCCTATAACCCAAACCCTAACTGGGCACATTGGGATAATGAAACACAGAATGCTTTTGTTGAATTAAAACAGAAAATTAATGATCAATGGGCAGCTAAGCTAACTTATAACTATCTTGATAGTAAGCATAACAGTCGCCTCCTTTACTATTATGGTTACCCAAAAGCTGATGGTTCAGGAGTGTCTTTGACACCATGGGGTGGCCAAGAGCATCAAGAACAACATGCTGTAGATTTTAACCTTGAGGGAACTTATAAGCTCTTTAACCAAGAGCATGAAGCAACGTTAGGTTATAACTATGTACGTAGTCGTCAACACGATAAACAATCTACGGGAACAATTAACGATAGTAATGTTATCAATTCGACCACCACAAACTGGGCAAGTTGGACACCTCAATCTATAACGTGGTCAGATTTCTCTGAAGCAGCGAACTATACGCAAAATATAGATTCAATTTATGCTGCTACCCGCTTACATCTCAACGAAGATTTAAAACTGTTGCTTGGCGCAAACTATGTGAAAGCCGAGAGTAAAGGCGAAAGCTATGGTTCGCCTATGGAATATAGTGAAAGTAAAGTTTCACCGTATGCGGGCTTAACTTATAACTTTACACCTGAATATACAGGTTATATGAGCTATACTTCAATTTTCCGTCCACAAACTGGTATTGATCAAGATACCAATCAAGCTTTAAAACCAATTGAAGGTAAAAGCTATGAAATGGGTGTAAAAAGCTCATGGCTAGATAACCGTTTAACTGGGACGCTTTCAGTATTTAAAACCGAACAAAACAATTACCCACTACGTAACTCGGACGGAAATCCACTTAATCGAAAAGTGCCAACCAGTGATTTAGAATCACAAGGTGTCGAAGTCGGGTTATCTGGTCAAATCACTGATAACGTCAATCTTGCTTTTGGCTATGCTCAATTTAGTATTAAAGATATAAAAAATGGTGGCGAAGCGAGAAAGTATAATCCAAACCAAACCCTTAATTTGCTGACTACCTATACACCATCAGTTTTACCTAAGCTGAAAGTTGGCGCAGGGCTACAATGGCAAGATGCCGTGAAGCTATACGACTCGACAGCAAACAGCACCATCAAGCAAGATGCTTATGCCTTAGTAAATTTAATGGCGAGCTATGAAGTGAATGATCACATTACGCTCCAAGCCAATGGAAATAATATTTTCGATAAGAAATATTTGTATAGTTTCCCTAATGGTCAAGGCTTTTATGGACCCTCAGCCAACTATACGGTTGCTGTAAAGTTTAAATATTAAACGCGTAGCCAACTCCACTTTAGGTGTTGGCTTTCTTTTATTTTTTATGTGCCAGTAAAGATGTCCAAAACATTAAATCTCCCTATGTCATATCGTATAAAAGTTTTCTATCGATTTTTAGTCGTTTTCGCTATGGGTTATGTCTGTATGGCTTATTTAAGTCTTGGGCTTACTGGTATCTTCTATTTGACTCTAGATAAACCTGAAGCCATTTATTTGGCAGCATTTATCTCTATTTTGTTTTATGTATTTTTTGTGATGGTAGGTTTTTGCATTCAATCATTATGGAAAGTGACTGGGCTATCAATCGTGCTATTTACCCTTTTCTTTATTGTGACACGGATGGTGAGTTATGCATAAAGGTATACGCCAATCTATGGCATGGCTGCATTCATGGACTGGATTAATTTTTGGATGGCTCGTATTTACTATTTTTTTAATGGGGAGTTTGTCGTATTACCGCCATGAAATTAATTTATGGATGCAACCAGCACTTGCACAGTACGAAATAAAACAAGATGTGGCCATTAAAACAGCATATCAGTACTTACAAAAAAACGCTCCAGATGCCAAATCTTGGTATTTAACTGTTGCTACCGCAGAAAGTCCTGCTAACACCATGTATTGGGAAAAACCAGACGGTGGTTATGGAAATGCAACACTTGATGCAAATACTGGTCAAGAACTAAAACTTTCAGCAACTGAAGGTGGTGACTTCTTCTATCGTTTTCACTATCAACTTTTTGGTATTCCGATATTAATTGGACGGCTCGTTGTATCTTTAGCAGCTTTTATTATGTTAATTGCCTTAATCTCAGGCATTATTACCCATAAAAAAATCTTTAGCGACTTTTTTACTTTACGGACCTTTAAGTCTCAGCGTTCATGGTTAGATTTTCATAATGTTTCATCTGTTATTGCACTGCCCTTCTTTTTGACTATTACTTTTACAGGCTTGGCTATTTTCTTCTATTTATATCTTCCTTGGGGAATGCAAAAACTCTATCCAGATAATCCCTATCAATATTTTACCGAAATTCGCACAAAGACGGTCTCTGAGAACCAATCGATTCAACCTGCTCAAAACTTAGCTATTGAGAAGTTATTGAGTCAAGTTCAGCAACGTTGGGGAAATCAAACTTTATCAACCATGAGTGTTAAAAACCCAAATACGAATCAGGCTCAAATTACATTTATTCAGCAAGAAGACCGTTCTATTACCCGTAATCAAGCACAAATCACACTAGACGCGTCAACTGGCAACGTCTTGGGTGATACATGTAATCATAGTCCTATTGCTACACTTTATGCTGGAGTATATGGCTTACACATGGCAACTTTTGCTCAGCCTTTACTTCGCTTAGGGTTGTTTTTCTCTGGTATTTTAGGATGTGTAATGATTGCATCTGGCTTGTTACTTTGGAGCCTAAAACGCCAACTTCAAAAGAAAAATAGTAAGTTTCATTTTGGGCATTATTTAGTTGATCGTTTAAATGTTGCTACATTTATAGGTTTGCCTTGTGCAACACTTGCTTATTTATATGCAAATCGATTGTTTACAGTCACGACAACTACTATCAATTATGAAATTTATAGCTTCTTCTTGGTGTGGTTAATAAGCTTGATTATTGCGCTCATCACTAAAAAACAATATTTGTGGCGAACTCAACTTGGCATCTTCATTTTGCTTTGTATAGCACTCCCTCTCTTAAATATAAGTTATTTGCTAAAAAATCATTATGACCAAAACTTTAACGCTTATTGGGATTTTGCACGCATAGATATTTTTTTCTGGTTATTTGCAGCCTTAGCCCTTTTCATATTTTTTAAAATTAAACCGATTCAACATAAAGCCGTAGAAAAAATTCAAAAAAAGCTGAATAAGTTAAATATTGAGGTGAATTCATGATGTTCTTTGTATTTATCCTGACTTTACTAGGCATGTATTTACTATTCATATCGACTGAAAAGTATCGCTCATCGAAATCAACTGGTCATTTCAAATCTTTAGCTCAAAAATATTATCCATTGTTAAGGATATTGGCCTTTTTACTATTTGCGTTGAGCGGGTTTATTCTCATCAAAAAATATGGTTTTTCAATTGGTTTTGTCAGCTGGTGGATCTTTGCAACACCCCTTACCTTTTTACTCATACTTTGGCTTAACCCCTTAAGAGCTTTGAAATCATCATCTAAGTCATGAATTTGAATAAAATTTCATCAAAATAGGCATATTTTTGATTGCTTAGCGTTTTTTTGCATAAGTAAATCATTATTCATGACAACTGTTTATCTCTAAAAGGAATAAGATATCTGCGTTTCGTGATAAGTGGCGATAAAGATGTCTGGTGCTTTTGAATTTATCTTAGCGGGTATGTTAGTTGGTTTCTGTGTAGGGATTACAGGAGTTGGTGGTGGGTCATTAATGACACCAATTTTAATTGGTCTTTTTAGAATTGAACCGCATATCGCAATTGGTACCGATTTACTTTATGCCGCAATTTCAAAGTTTTGTGGATCAATGGTTCACGCAAAAAAACTCAATATCGTGTGGCCTATCGTTTTATGGCTAGCAGTCGGTAGTATTCCTGCATCTTTCGGTACTACGTGGGTATTGGAACATTATTTAAGTCAGTCAACACACTATAAAGCCGTTTTAACAATGGTTTTAGGCTTTATGCTGACTTTGACTGGTGTTTCTATTATTTTCCGTTCTCGTATTGAAAAGTTCTTCAGTAAATTCCGAAATAAAGAGAATACCCAAACTGAAAATGAGCAATTAGCTGTTCAAAACAAGCGTACCTATATTGTCATTATGGGTATCATTTTAGGTGTATTCGTAACCTTATCGTCTGTTGGTGCTGGTGCCTTTGGCATTATGGCACTTGTGATTATGTTCCCGAACTTACCAATGATTCGAATTATTGGGTCAGATGTAGTACACGCCGTATTACTTACCCTAGTTGCTGGTCTTGGACATATGAGTGCGGGTAACGTCGACTTTATGCTACTTATGTGGTTATTAGTGGGTTCTATTCCGGCAATTATCATTGGGACATTAATTAGCTCTCGTATGCCGGAACGCTTAATCCGAAAAATTCTAGGGATTACCCTATTTGCCCTCGGTGTTAACTTTATGGTTCACCCAGTCAAAGCCAAACCAAAAGCAGCTGTGGTACAACAACAAGCAGTAGTTGCTGAAAAAACAAGCAACTCGACTGAAAGATAGTAAAATCAATAGGATTTTTCCAAACTGAAATACCATGAGATGTAGCATTTTCATAATTATTTCATGGTATATTCAGTACACAAAACAACCTTTAGTATGATCGAACCAGTGACAGCAATGACTACACATTCAAATTCCGTTTCCAAGCCAGATATCGACGACGTTAATATTAAAAGCATCCAAACTCTTGTAACACCTGCCGAGCTTAAGTCAGAACTTCCTTTATCTGATGTTGCTTCACAAACTGTCCTAAAAGGTCGCGAAACTATTCGTAATATTTTAGATGGTTCAGATAAACGTTTATTTGTCGTTATTGGTCCTTGCTCTATTCATGATCCAAAAGCTGCTCACGAATATGCTGACCGCTTAAAAGCGCTAAGCGAAAAGGTTAAAGATACTCTATATCTAGTTATGCGTGTTTATTTTGAAAAACCACGTACAACAATTGGCTGGAAAGGCTTAATTAACGATCCAGATATGAATGACTCATTTAACATTGAGAAAGGTCTACGTATTGGTCGTAAACTTTTACTTGAGTTAAATGAAAAAGGTTTACCTTGTGCAACTGAAGCACTTGACCCTAACTCTCCACAGTACTACCAAGATTTAATTTCATGGTCTGCGATTGGTGCACGTACAACCGAGAGCCAAACTCACCGTGAAATGTCTTCTGGCTTATCATCACCAGTAGGTTTTAAAAATGGTACAGACGGTGGTTTAACTGTCGCAACCAATGCCATGCAGTCTGTTAAATATGGTCACAGTTTCTTAGGTCTTAACGAAGACGGTCAGGTTTCAATTATTAATACAAATGGTAATCCTTATGCACACGTAGTATTACGTGGCGGTAATGGTAAGCCAAACTATGATGCTGGCTCTGTTGCAGAAGCAGAAAATGCTTTAGCAAAAGCAAAAGTTAGCAACAAAATCATGATCGATGCGAGCCACGCAAACTCAAATAAAGACCCATACTTACAACCGCTTGTTCTTAAAAATATTACTGAACAAATTTTAGATGGTAATAAGTCTATCGTAGGTATTATGGTCGAAAGCCACTTAAAAGGCGGCCGCCAAGATATTCCTGAAAATCTTTGCGACCTTGAATATGGTAAATCAGTCACTGATGGTTGTATTGATTGGGAAACTACCGAAAAGACATTGCTTGAAATGCATGAAGCTCTAAAAGATGTTTTACCTAACCGTTAATTCATCTTTTAAAGATTGAAGATTAAACCCTCATTTTTGAGGGTTTTTTTTATTTTGTTTGGTCAGAATTCAGCTATGACAGCTATTCGTTTTTGATTATACTTCGACGAGTTTTTCCACTACGACCGCCTAAAATATGGTGCTGAGTTTCCGTCAACATTTGCTGAAGTGGCGCACGCTTTTAAGTGCTATCACTTTGCTGTGTTTACTATGGCACATTTTTTTGCCTACTCTTGTGCAAATTGGCATCGTACCTGAGTTGTATACTATGCCTAGTCACTGCCAACCAGTTGTATTAGAGCATTCAGCCCACCAACAAAATTTTAATATGGAGCAGCATCACGCTTCACATGCTCATCATCATATGGAATCTGTTCAAGATAAATTTCATAGTTCGCATGCTCAAGAAGTCTTTGCTCTAGCTACTCAAATCATGAAGCATTGCCCGTTATGTACGCATGGCCTAGATGCAGCAATTTTAATTCCACTCATTGCTTTGATTTTTGTTTTAATTTTACGTTGGTTTAGCCGTGTACGATGTCTGTGTCATACGTGGACCATACAACTAGAACGCCCCCTTACTTTCTATATTTTACCGATTAAACACGCCCCACCAACTGCTCTATAAAACCATAACTTTTCTCATCCCTATTTTCAGGGATTCAAAATTTATTGCTTTTTATAGGGTCATTCTATGTCATCCCTCAAATTTCGCTTATCTGTTTTAAGCGCAGCATGCTTATCTGCTTCAACTAGCTCTCTAGTTTTTGCTGAAGACTTAACACCAGCAAACAATGACACAAAAACCTTAGCAACGATTGTGGTCACGGCAAGTCGCGAAGGTGAAATACTGAATAAAACTCCAGCTGCAATTAGCCAAATCAATAGTGAGCAAATAGAAAATAAACATGCCACTTTTATTGGACAACTTGTAAACCAAACACCAGGAGTCTTGATGAATGATCTTGGTAATGAACAGCACATGATGTCTATACGCCAACCCATGACTACTGCTGCTGTTTATCAATATCTAGAAGATGGCCTTTCAATTCGACCTGTAGGTGTGTTTAACCATAATGCCCTGTATGAGATGAATATGGCGGGTGTAGACAATATTGAAATTTTACGTGGACCAGCAAGTAGTGTTTATGGAAGTAATGCAATTGGCGGAACCCTCAACTTTTTAACCAAGGCGCCGAGTGCCACACCAACAGCAGATATTGATCTGAGCGCAAGTAGTGAAGGTTATCGCCGTGTTGACGTGGGAGCTTCTGATACCTTTGATACTCGTACTGGCACCCATGGGTTAAGAGTTTCTGCCTATGCCAGTGATCGTGGTGATAGCTGGCAAGATCATGCCGAAGCGGATAAACAAAGCATTACAGTACGTCATGACTGGCAAATTTCTGATTCAACTAAACTGAAAAATATATTTACCTATAACCACTTATATGCAGATATGACGGGTAGCTTAAATTCTGAAGATTATAGTCAACGGCCTGGCTATAGCTATCAGACATTTACTTACCGGGAAGTAGATGCAACACGTATATCCTCCCAACTAAGTCATGACTGGAATGATCAACAGCAAAGTCAAATCACTTTATATTATCGGGATAATACAACCGAGCAAAATCCAAGCTATAACATAAAAACTGACAAGAAAGATGGAGTTGCAACAGGAACTTACAGCGGGCAAACCACTTATAATAGTTTTCAGTCCTATGGAGTCAACCTACAACACTCAGCAACTTTAGGCCAATTCAAGTTAGTCGTGGGTAGTATGGCTGAGCACTCACCGACTCAGGGCAGAACTAATGATATTGAAGTTTTTCGAGATCCTGTTACACGTATTTATACGAGTTTTAAACAGCGAAAGCTTTTACGTGATTTTGATGTCGACGTTGATAATGAAGCGATCTATGCTCAAGTGAATTGGCAAGCTTTGCCTAACTTAAACTTAGTCGGCGGCACACGTTATGACTGGATTCGTTATGACTATCAAAATAATTTAACTCCTTCTAATGTTACTGGCGCTCCAGATGAAACAAGAAATTTTCATAAGGCTAGTCCAAAATTAGGAGCAATTTGGAATATTACTCCTCAAATCGACTTCTATACAAACTGGTCACAAGGCTTTGTTCCACCAGAGGTCAGTAGCCTTTACGGCGCAAATTTAGTTACGCCGAATTTAACTGAAGCAACTTTTACCAATATTGATGCAGGTATCCGTTTTAAAACATTCAATAACCGATTGGATGGTGAAATTACGCTTTATCGTTTAAATGGCGAAGATGAAGTCATTAGTTATACTAAACCCGATAATACCCGTGAACCACGTAATGCAGGTAAAACTCTTCATGAAGGTATTGAAGTCGGTGGAACTTGGCAAATTTCCGATCAGCTTGACCAAAAATTGAAAATTTCTGGTAGCTGGGCTCGTCATCATTATGAACAATTCCAGCCGTCAGCTACTATTGATTACAGTGGAAATGATATGCCGAGCGCACCAAAAACTTTTGGTACGCTTGAATATCAAATTAAGCCAATCCCCGAATTATTACTTTCAGCAGAAGGTGTATATGTAGGTTCATATTGGATTAATGACGCCAATACTCAAAAATATGATGGTCATACGGTACTCAACCTGCGTGCAAACTATCGTAAAAAGGCCTATGAAATATATGGTCAGATTTTAAATGTGGCAGATACACATTATGCTGAAAGCACTTCTTTTAGTAATAATGAAGTGAGCTATACACCGGCAGCTCCACGTACATATTTAATAGGTCTACGCTATCATTTTGGTAATTAAGTAAATTTAAGTTTGTGGTCACAGCTGGCCACAAACGATTAATTTAACTATAAATAAAAACAACTTAAGACAAAAGTAAAAAGCAGAACGGTTTCACTAATTTCAATTGTAGCGCCCACGGTATCTCCCGTAATGCCATCAATTCGTTTTATAAACAGATATCTTAAATAAATCAGGCTTATTAAAAAACCAATTACAGCTATCAGTCCTTGCCATTCCCAATACAAAGGTAACAGTAAAATTAATGCAGCTACTATCCATGAAACAGTTTTAGGCAAATGGTCTGTCAAAGAACGACCTAAGCCTTTTTCGCGAACATATGGTGTAGTTAAAAACAAAATAGATGGCACCACACGTCCAAGTGCAGGAACAAATACTAAGAATAGCGTTTGATATTGTTCAATCAATACAAAGACCAAAGCAAACTTGAGCAAACAAATGATAACTAAGCTCAGCACTCCAATTGGGCCGCAGCTCGGATCTTTCATGATTTGTAAAGTACGTTGTTTATCCCCAAAGCCACCTACCCAAGCGTCAGCTGTGTCGGCCAGTCCATCTAGATGCAATCCCCCAGTCAGCCAAATCCATAAAGTAAGTATAATTGCGGCAAGTAAAACAACGGGTAATTTGGCTAAAAGACAGGCAACAAGAAAAAGTATGCCACCAATAATCAGCCCAACCAGTGGATAAAACAAAATAGCCCGACCATTTTGTTGCGCCGTTGGTGTAGTCTTTAACTCAATAGGTAGAACAGTTAAAAATTGCAATGCAATCCAAAAAGGTGCCATATCCCACTCTCTAACTGATCTATATATAAAAACAAACTGAATTATGAGGAAATAAAAATGGGAATAGCAATCCCTATTCCCATTAAACACTTCAAAAACTGTGAAAAACTACTGTATTTGATAGCACTGCTTTAATTTGATGTAGTCGTAGTAAAAACTAGTTGGTGTGTAACGCGCATAGTTACACGCAGATTTAAATAAAGTCTCTTTTTCGTTATAAAGCATCTTCACTAAAGTCGAGCCTTGACTATTTTGATAAACATCCCACTGTATGTTGGCTGCCATAGGTGAAACTACTTCACCACGCCATGTACTTGTTGAATAGTTATAAGTCTGGCGTAGTGGTAAAGGCTGCATCATATTATGCAAATCCAAGCTAGTTGCCAGAGGAATAATAATTTCAGCATGGGCAAAACGTAAAACTGCTTTATATGGTTGAGCTTTATTTACAACAGCATCAACTTGTTGGAATAAATCTTGTTTGAGTCCTTGAGCAATTTCACTTGTAACTTGGTTCGACTCTGTGAAACTTGGACCTTTTTCATAAAAATCATTGGCATCATTAAACTCAGCATAAAATTTTGCGGCTTCCAAAGGCATATATTTATCAAAATCAACACCTTTTAACTCATCTTTCATACCACCAGAAATTGAATAAAGCTCATAAACATAAGCCGCAGCATCTACTGCACTAGCAATGGTATTTTTACCCTTACCTTTTTCTGTAATTTGCTCACCTTTTGGTGAAGTTACTGTAAAAGAACCATTATTGCTAAAACTATAACCTGTCGTACCAAGTTTTTTAATAAAGTCTGCTTTAAAAATCGGAGTGAGTACGGACTGGGCAATTTTTTCTGCTTGAGTATTCTTGGATAACTCACTCAACTTTTGGGCTAAATCTTTATTGTTTGCTTCGAAATCTTGATAGGCCTGACTCGCATCATAAATTTTTTGTTGGCTAGCACTAAGTGGTTGAGTTAAATCTTCAGTCGCATTTAGACTATGAAAATAAAGTTTAAAACGATCAACACCCCCGTCTACAAGACTAGGAACACTTGAACTCGATAAATTGGTATAAGACACAGGAACAATTTTATCTTTCAGCTGAGGCTGTTGTTTTATCAGTTCAGCAGTGAAGAATTTAGCACTATCCACCGCACGATCTACCCCAGAACTTTGTACCAATATAGATGCTTGAGAGTTTACAAGTGTTGGCAAGCGCTGTAATAGGCGATCGGCAATCCCGCGGTGTTCTAAAATACCGGTCATGGTTTCATTTCCATAACCGTATTGGCGAATACCTTCAACCCCATAGCCCAATAAAATATTGGCTTTCATCATGGCTTCCAAGTCAGCACCTAATTGCTCACCCAAAGGCGTTAAAGCATTTTCTGTTTTCGCCTGTTTCCATAAATTATAAAGTGCTAAATCATATTTAAGACTTGATAGTCCTCTCGAACCGTGTCGCGCAACCAATTCTGTAAAAACTGGCTGGAACCCATTTGGAGCTTGCTCATAATTTTTTAGATCTTGCTGTGGTTGATAAGGTGTTTTGGTTTGATAATATTTTGATGAATTTGTAGATGGTGGAGTTTGAACTTCTTGATCATCATTATTATTACAAGCCACGAGCAATAATGAGGCTGCAAGCACACTAGTTTTAAATAAAATATTCATAAGCCAAATAAGTAATTAATTAATAAATGCCAATAGCTTAATTTTTAGTAATGACAGTTCTATTACATAGTTTAAAATATCTTTATAAAAATAATAACTTACAAGTGTATAAAAATATAAAATTCATCTATCTCAACATAAAAGTTAATTGACCATCTGCTTCAGAAAATTCAAAAGAATATAATTTCCCAAGCTCTGCCGACATTTTAAGTAAGTCATCTAAAGGTTGCTGCTCGGCTAAACAAGCCAATAGCTTAATCACCCCCCCATGAGTAACAACTAACGCATGCTGTAAATTATGTTTTTGCATATGCGTAAGCAAATCCTGCAAGCCTTTCAGAATCCTTTTTTGAAACTGGTTTAATGTTTCAGCGCGAGGTGGACAATATTGACTTGGTTTTTGCCAAAAGTTTGCAAGTAATTCAGGTGAAGTTTCATAAATTTGCTGAGTTGAGATACCTTCCCACTCCCCAAAATACATTTCTTTTAAGTCATGATTTATAAGTAAAGGGAGTTCTGCTGTTTTGGAAAGTTCCTCAGCAAAACAAGCACATCGTTTTAATGAGGAACTTACAATAACATCCCATGTCTGGTCTGTGACTTGCTCAATGGTTGACTGCATTTGCTGCCAACCTTTTGCTGTTAACTCATCATCTAAATGCCCACGTAAAGTATGGCTATACTGACTTTCACCATGTCTGAGCAAATCGATCCTAAATTTACCCAATTTTATCCCCGCTTACAGCAGCTTGAGCAAAAGTAGCCATTTGGTTATGTAAGACACATGCCATGTTAACTAATGCCAAGGCAGTACCAGCCCCACTACCTTCGCCTAAACGCAAGTTCATCTTTAAAATCGGGTCAGCATTAAGTTCTTGTAAAATACGTAGGTGTCCATATTCAGCCGATTGATGACCAAATAACATCCAGCCACGTACTTTAGGGTTCATTCGCACTGCACATAAAGCGGCTACAGAACTAATAAAACCATCCACAATCACAGGTAAACCCACTTGCGCACAGCGAATATAAGCACCTGTAATTGCCGCAATTTCCAAACCACCTACAGCACATAGTGTTTTAAAGACATCACCAATGACATGTTTATGGTGAAGTTCAATTGCCTTTTCAATTACTTCAATTTTATGTCTTAACTGATCGGCACCAATTCCTGTACCAACTCCCGTTAATTGCTCAGCCGTATCATTTAGTAAAAGACAGGCTAACGCAGAAGCTGAACAGGTATTTCCAATACCCATTTCACCCGCAATATAAATATCTGCACCATTCGCTTTAGCAGTATCTACACTTTTTTTCCCTAACTCTAAGGCAGCACGGCACTCATCAGCATTCATTGCAGCTTGTTTGGCAAAATTTGCTGTGCCGGCACGAATACAGTGACGTTCAACACCTGCATATTGGTACGGTTCACCTACTGTGCCACAGTCAATGACTTGTAAATGGGCTTGATGATATTTAGCAATAACACTAATTGCCGCACCGCCAGTTGTGAAATTTTGCAGCATTTGACGGGTAACAGCTTGGGGATATGCAGAGATATTTTCTTCAACTACACCATGATCACCTGCAAAAATTGTAATCCATGGATGGTTAACTTGTGGATGTGCATTTGACTGTAAACTGGCAAGTGTAATTGCAATCTGCTCTAAATCACCTAAGGCACCTGTAGGTTTGGTAAGTTGGAGTTGATGTTGCTCAGCTTGTTGTTTTGCGTCCAGATTAGGTTTCTGTACAGATTCTAACCACCAGTTCATTTTTATTTCTCACCTTTTAAAATCATTGGAAAACCCGCCACACAAAACACAACCTTATCTGCAATTTGCCCTAAGGCTTGATGTAGCCTTCCTGCTTCGTCGACAAAACGGCGGCTTATTTCACCGAGTGGCACAACGCCTAAACCCGTTTCATTACTTACTAAAATGATTTCTGACTGGAGTGTGGGTAAAACTTTTAACAGCTGTTCACACTCAAATTGTTGAACGTTTTTATCTTCTAAAAGTAACAAATTGGTTAGCCAAAGTGTTAAACAATCCACCAGAATAATTTGGTTAGGTCTATCAATTTCTTGCAGAGTTTTTGTTAAAAATAATGGTTCTTCAACCAAAGACCAGTGAGCAGGACGATGATTTTGATGATGGGCAATCCGGCTTTGCATTTCAGAGTCAAGTGCTTGCGCCGTCGCCACATAAGTGACAGCTAATTGCATAGATATGGCCGTTTGTTCAGCCAGTCGGCTTTTACCAGAACGAGCACCACCTAAAATCAATTGCAACATAGCTCACCTAAAAACAAATGCTGATACGGATACAGCTGCCCTTGTAAAATTTGAGCCTCATAATAACCAAAGGTTAAATGCTCAACTTTAAGATCAAATTCAGCCTGATCGTATTGTACAGGTAATTGAGAAATTTTTTGTAAAATCAAATCACTACTATAGTCTTTTTTATACAAACCCAATGTAATGTGCGGATAGTAATCTAAAGCGGCAATTTCATTAGAAATTGAGCCTAATTTTTGACGTATGAACGATAAGATATTTTCTTTATCCTGAATTTCTACAAATAAAGCACTACTAAAACTATCAACCGAACCAATTTTTAATTGAAATGGAGCAAAATTTTCTTGTATTAGAACTTTCTTATGCTGCTTAAACTCAGTCAAACTAAAATCATCACAGTGAACTTTAGTTTCATGAGTCAAGAAACCGCATATAAACAGCGTGACATGATATTGACGGTGATTAGGCTCTACTAGAAATTCTGAAAAATGCGCACGCAATTGATCCAGATAATGAACTAATTTCTGATCATTAATTTCTAGATACCATAAAGCGTAATTTTGACGCCCAAGGTACCATTCGGGATAATCCCGCATAGACGTCGGCACCATGAGTGTGGAGGGTTTTAACAGCACAGTTTTAATTCAAAATCATACAAATTTCGTATTAAAACATGTTTGCCTTTCAATTGTTGAGGTTAATTCATTAAGCACATTTAAACATATTAAGTGAGTGTAGTTTTGGCATTGTTCAACTTAATGTCCAAAGGTTGTTTACCTTGTTCAGAAAATAAATATTGAATAAGTTGAACCAACTCAACTTCAAGCTGTCTTCTTTGATTTGTATTCAATTCTAAGTTCTGAATTTGCTGTTGCAGATGTTCAACTGCTTTAGTCTCTTCAATTTCTAAAAATTGAATCGCATAGGCATAACCTAAAGCAGCACCTTTTAATAAATTTTTATAAGGTAAATCATGACGAATATTCACTGCAATTGATGCCATAACACGTTCATTGTGATGGAGTTTGCGTAGTGGATCTCTAGCTACGCGTTGACAAGGATCTTTAAATGCATATTCACATGAGTCTAGAAAACTTTGTGACATTCGATCCAGATCTTTTGCATAGTTAGGTAATACAATTGCAAGTCCCTGCTTCACTTCTGCAATTAAATTCTCTGCAAATGCTTTAACTGAATGATCACTCATGGCAACACCAATAGATTCATAACCCATTAAAGATGCATACCAAGCAAGCATCGCATGTATACCATTCCATAAACGGTTTTTAATGAGTTGAATGTCAGTAATTTGGTCAACCAACACCACCTGACGCAACTTTTCAAGTAAAGGGCTGCCTTTCTCTACATAAATTGGCATATCTGTTTCACTATGGAACAAGATTAAATCCATGCTTTGTAAGATATGTCCCGGCTGAAAATTACGGCGCATATTATCAACATAGATAGAAGCCTGATTTTGCTGATCTTGAGTCAGTTTATTACAGTCTTCAATTTCGATTTGGTCTTCTTGTTCAACATCTTCTAAATGCTGTTCAAGAAAATTATGCTTAATACGAAGTTGACGATATAAATTCTGATTAGAAAGTTTTGAAACCATACGATTAACTACGGTATCGCAAAAATAATGCTCTTTTAAAATATGCTCGGTAACATCTTCATCGTTAGTTAACTCGAGTAGAGCTTCTTTAAGATGCTTCATCACCAAATATTTCGCACCCACCTTATTTAAAATAATTAGAAAGGTTAAGGGTTCTATACATGTTTCAAGTTGTGAATTAAAACGTGCATATAACCCTTTTGCGATTATCTGTGCTTCAGTTTCAATTGCTTGCTCAGGCAAACATAATGCAATCAAGCTTGAATGAGTGTACATCTCTAACATTTGTTGTTTATTGTCAGAGTCAACAATGGTCATATTCTCAATACGTTCATCGTAAGAAAATTGTCCATAGCGAATACTATAGGTTCCAAACGCATTTACAGCTTCGCGGAAAAGACTATTTCTTGTTGACGCAATGATTCTCTTTGGCTTTGTGTATCCATCCCAATGTGACAAGATCTGCGCTATATAACCACCGCCAATAGCACCGAAACCATGTATTCCAACAGTAAGCTGATTCAGACTTTGCGGAAAAGGTTCCTGTATCTCTGGCATATCCATAACAGGAATAAATTGGTCGAGGTCAGTTAAAAAATCATACATCTGGTCATAATAAAAATGCGCTTTTTCCAGCATTTCATCATTAGGTTCTTTAATATCTTTTAATAAAATTGTTAAACCTTTTGAGGTGTGAGCCGAGGTTAAACCATTTTCTGAATCTTCAAACATTAAACATTGGTTGGCGTCTAAATGAAGTTGACTAGCCGCTTTGAGAAAAATTTCTGGATGTGGCTTCCCTTGTTCTACTTCATCTCCACAAGTAATGACATCAAAAAATTTATAAACATTCGCATTAATCAAATATTCTTCGGCAATTGCTCTACGGCTTGATGTAGCCACAGCCATTCTTAGACCCGATTTTCTTAAACGCTCTAGAACTTGAACCAAACCTTTTTTAATAGGCACACCGTGTTTTCGAATATGTTCTAGTTCCATCTCATCGGCACGTTTTCGAATTTCCTTATATGGAACATCTACTCCGTATAAACGTTGTGCAAGCTTTTCCGCCGTTGTCGCGCTTAACCCCAAACATTGCATTAAATATTCTTGTGAAAACTCCTGTCCAATGAGTTCTTGAGATGCCTGTTGCAATGTTTGAAACCGTAACCGTTCAGTATCAAACATTGTCCCATCCATATCAAAGATAGCTCCATGAACAGGTTTTCCATGAAAAATAAGCACGTTTTTACCTCTTTTTTTGATCATGTTTTATTCAGGGTATACAAAAAATTGCTTAAAAAGGCAGGATGATAATAAATGAAACATTAGTGGTTATTTTTTAATCATAAATATAAGAAATCTGTTACTGAGAAGAGTTAAATGCTCAAAAAGGTTGAACAATATAGATAATTCTGAAACTGAGTTTAAGTACAAAGGTAGCAAGCCTTCCTCGCTTGCTACCTTTGCTTCTTCTTTTTATGCGCTGATCATGTTTGTTTTTCTTAGGTCCATTTACTGCTAACAAACCTGCATTTTTTATTATGTCTTGCAGGTCTACCAATACCAGAAACTCATATAATTTTTGTTATTTTCTGGTAGAACCAAACAATATATAATAATGATAATCATTTTCATTTAGTGTGTCAACTTGCTATGCCCTTTTTTTAATCAATCAAGTACATCTGCAAATTGCGCCGTTAATATGTGTGCCAAGTCTTTAGGATTTAAACCAATATCTAATCCTCTTTTACCACCACTTACATAAATTTTGCTTAAATCTTGTGCAGAGGCATCAATCACTGTCTTTAAGCGTTTCTTTTGACCTAATGGACTAATTCCACCCACTAAGTACCCTGTTAAACGTTCGGCATCTTTAGGATTTGCCATCTGCAATTTTTTACACCCAACTGCCGTAGCTACCTTTTTCAAATTGAGTTGATGATTAACTGGTATAACCGCAACAAAATAATTTTTCTCATCGGTAACAAGTAGTGTTTTAAACACCTCATTTACATCAAGGTTTAATTTTTCTGCGGCTTCTAAGCCAAAACTTTTGGCGTTTGTATCATGTTCATATTCATGAACAGAAAATTCGATCTTATTACTTTTTAACAGTCTACATGCAGGTGTCATAGGATTTTAGATTTTAATGAAATGAGCTTGATTATATTTATTTTAAAAAAAGTTTAAAATTTACTTAGGCTATTTACATCCTTTACATGAAAAATCAAACGAACACCGAACAAAAAACAATCTAAACTTGATATTGGGTAGATGACTACAATATATTTAGTTGAGATTTAAAGTCTGAACTGGCGAATTTATGAGTTACAAACACAATAATCTGATGGCAATGCGTCACCGTTTTTGGGATGAGGCTTCAGATCATGTATTAAATGAAAAGCAATTTTTACAGCAGACCTTAATCGAACAAGGCATTTTTAATAATGCGACTTTTGATGATGTTAAGTACTTTTTCTATACACTGCCTAGCATCGTTATTGTAAAGGCTCATGCCCTTGGTTTTATGCATGATTCCGTCAAGCAAATGGTTATTCAGCATATTCAAGCTAATCGTATGCACTTAATGCAAAAGGCTGAATTGAAAATTCAGTTTAAAATGTAATTTGCAGGTTAGTATCTGATACGGCGTTTTATAGTAGTTTATTTTTTCTGAATGGCGGATATTTTGATTTTCTTATTAATGCTTAGGCTATTTTTAGAAAATTAAAATCCCAAATGAGACTTTCAACTCACCATTCAGTCTGAGGGAACTATTTTAATACGTTCAAAACATGTAATATTCGTTACAATTTTAGATCACCAGCGTTTGGCTGCATGATGCGCATAGGATTCTATTTTCATGTCAAATCAGAACGATAAGCTTAAGAGTTTAAAAACTTCTTCCATGGATCGACGCTTATCAATCGCGAAAGCTTCTTTACTGGCAGGAACACGTTGGGCTACTGCAAGTGCCTCTTCCCTCTTTTCTAGTGAAGAAGAAAAAGAGAAGAAACGTAAAAAGGCAATGAGCGAACAAGCTAATTATCTTGTCTCTGAAATTGGCAAACTTAAAGGTTCTATTGTCAAGATTGGCCAAATGATGGCGCTTTATGGTGAACATTTTTTACCAGAAGAAATTACTCAAGCTTTAAATACCTTAAATAACCAAACTGTTGCTTTAGACTGGCCAGCAATTAAACCTCATTTGCAAGAACAATTAGGTTCTAAATTAAATGATCTAACAATTGATCATGAGCCTATCGGTACAGCCTCTCTGGCACAAGTTCATCGCGCAACACGTAAATCAGACGGTTTAGAATTAGTTTTAAAAATTCAATACCCTGGTGTTGCGAGTGCAATTGACTCCGATATGAGCCTATTTAAAAACATGCTTAAGCTTACACGCATGGTCCCTCAAACACGTGAGTTTGATCAGTGGTTTGATGAAGTACGTGAAATGATGCATCGTGAAGTCAATTATCACGTAGAGGCAGCCACAACACGTCGCTTTGCTGAGCGTTTAAAGGATGATGAACGCTACATTGTCCCTACGATTGTAGATGAATATTGTACCGATCAGGTCTTATGTATGACCTTTGAACGTGGCGTACCTATTAATAGTCCAGTCATGCTCTCACTTCCTCAAGAACGTCGCAATCAGCTCGGTGAAGCTTCACTAGAAATTGCAGTTCGTGAAATTTTTGAATGGGGCGAAATGCAAACTGACCCTAACTTTGGTAACTACCTTGTTCGTTTAGGTAATGGCCAAGATATTCAGGATAAAATCGTACTACTAGACTTTGGTGCGATCCGTCAGTTCGATGAACATTTACTCTCAGTCGCGCGTAATCTTATACAAGCGGGTTATCAGCACGATAAAGATGCAATGGTCCAAGCTATGACTGGATATGAGTTCTTTGATGCAATGCCTGAAAGTATTAAACCTGGTATGGCTGATGTCTTTTTACTTGCGACAGAAGCATTCAGTACCCCTGCAAATAATCCAGATATGCCAGTGGGCCTAATGGATGAACATGAACGTTATGACTGGAAAAAGAGCCAGTTACATAGTCGTGTTATGCAGCAAGCAAGCAAATCAATGGCGTCTCGATATTTCTCGGTTCCTCCAAAAGAATTTATGTTTATTAGCCGTAAGTTTATTGGCGCATATACATTTATGACTGTGATTGATGCCAAAACAAATGTACGACGTATGATTCGTAACTTTGCTTAATATTATTAAGACTAGAATGATTCAGTGTCATTCTAGTCAATCCAAACAAAATAGTTCTTTTAAAAAAAATTTTTTCTTTTATAAAATCAATAATATGTATTAAAACTTATTTTGCTTTTACCATTTATCTGCTCATTTTTTGAATGTCAGCAACGACATAGTTTTTTCTTATACAGCGTGTCAGCATAAAACAATAACAATGTGTTAGGACACCACAATCATGACAAATATGATCAATAAAGCCCAAGGGTTGGGTTTATCGCTGATCACGAAATTAGCTGGAAGCGATGTACTTGATCAACTCAAACTACGTAAATTTCTTGAAAAGTCTCTTTATCAGGGTTCAAAAGCTGGATTTAGAGCATTAAGTCAGACTCAGAAAGCATTTAAACCTAAGCAAATCCCCCAACAGCGTCTACCTCAACAGAAGAAAAACCTATTTGACTTAAGCCTCACTGAAGAACAACAAATGACTTCTGATGCAATGTCTCAATTTGCTCAAGAAGTTTTATTAGGATTAGCTCATGATGCTGATCAGGCAGGTCAATTTCCAGAAAGCCTTTGGCAATATGTAGAAGATTTAGGACTAAATTATTATGCTCTTCCAGAAGCACTAGGTGGTGTCGCCGCTGAACAAAATATTGTAAGTAATCTATTGATTGCTGAAAAACTAGCTGAAGGTGATTTTAGTCTTACAGCAGGACTTTTAAGTACGTTTAGCGTTATTAATGCTATTACACGTTGGGGTTCTACTGAAGTTCAGTCAATGTATTTACCTTGCTTTGCAGAAGACTCAGACATTACCGCCACTTTCGCTGTACAAGAAGCTACTCCGGCATTTAACCCATATATCTTAAAAACAAAAGCTTCTCTTGAAAATAATCAATATTTTATAGAAGGTGAAAAAACCTTAGTCATTTTAGGTGATTTAGCTGATGTGTTCTTGGTGAGTGCAGATTTTAATGGTAAGCCGGATGTGTTTGTAGTACAAGCGGGCGATACCATTTCCATTAAAAGTACCCCTGCTATGGGTCTCAAAGCAACAGAGACAGCTACTTTAAAATTCAGCCATACACCTGCTCTACGATTAGGCACAACAGATTTTGATTACACCGCCTTTTTAGATTTAGGCAACTTAATGTGGTGTGCAATGGCTGTAGGAACCTGTGAAGCTGTAAAAGCATATTGTATTAAATATGCCAATGAACGAACTGCTTTCGGAGAACCAATTTCACATCGTCAAAGTGTCGCATTCATGATTGCAGATATGGCAATTGAAATTGATGCTATGCGCATGCTGATTTTAAATGCCGCAAGTCTTGCCGAAGCAGGTAAACCTTTCCATCGTGAAGCATATTTAGCTCGTCTTCTTTGCGCAGAAAAATCCATGAAAATAGGAACAGATGGCGTACAAATTTTAGGTGGACATGGGTTTACAAAAGAACACCCTGTTGAACGTTGGTATCGTGATTTACGCGCAACCGCAATTTTACATTCTGGCTTACATGCTTAAGGTCAATCAGAGGATATTTTCATGAATTTACAAAATCCAAAAAAATTCAAAATGATGATTGATCAGGCACATGATGTTGCGATCAATGTATTACGCCCTATTTCCCGTAAATACGATAAAGCAGAACATGCTTATCCGAAAGAGCTGGATATGCTTGCTTCACTCATTGATGGTATGAATGAAGGTGGTGAAGGTATCAATGCTGGTGCTGCCGGTGCTGGAAAACGTGGTGAATCTGATAATGAAGGTATCCGTAACGGAACTAACATGTCAACAGCGTTAGGCATCATTGAAATGTGCTATGGCGATACTGGGCTATTACTCAGTATGCCACGTCAAGGTTTAGGAAACTCTGCAATTGCCGCGGTCGCAAATGATGAGCAACTAGAACGTTTTAAAGGAACATGGGCAGCTATGGCGATTACTGAACCAGGCTGTGGTTCTGACTCTGCTGCGATCCGTACTACGGCAACTAAAGATGGCAATGACTATATTTTAAATGGTGAAAAGATTTTCGTAACTTCTGGTGAACGTGCGGACTCGGTGGTTGTATGGGCTACACTTGACCGAAAACTTGGACGTGCAGCCATCAAATCATTTGTAGTGCCTAAAGGTACTCCCGGAATGAAAGTTGAACGACTTGAACATAAGTTAGGCATCAAAGCTTCAGATACAGCCGTTATTAGTTTTACTGACTGTCGTGTTCCGGCTGAAAACTTGCTTGGTAATCCTGAAATTGATGTTGCAAAAGGTTTTGCCGGTGTAATGGAAACCTTTGACAATACACGACCATTAGTTGCCGCAATGGCAATTGGCTGTGCCAAAGCTTCTTTAGAACGTATTAAAGAAATTTTTAAAGACCAATTAGATCCCAATTACTCGACTCCATATTTGCAAACTTCCAACCTTGCCGCACAAATTTATCGCATGGAAGCCGAATGGGAAGCTGCACGGTTACTTATGCTGAAAGCCACCTGGATGGCAGACAACAAAAAACCAAACTCCAAAGAAGCTTCCATCGCTAAAGCAAAAGCAGGTCGTGTAGGCAACGAAATCACTTTGAAGTGTGTCGAATTAGCAGCAAGTGTTGGCTATAACGAAGATGAACTACTTCAAAAGTGGGCACGTGATTCAAAAATTCTTGATATTTTTGAAGGTACTCAACAAATCCAGCAACTTATTATTGCTCGACGTGAGCTTGGAAAATCTTCAAGCGAACTAAAATAAAAATATTGCAAGGAGGTTTAACCTCCTTGCTTCTTAGCATTATAACTTATGGGTAAAATAAAACCCTCTAATCACATGAGTAGAGGGTTCGGTATTTCAGGAATATATTTTTTATTTATTCAGCTTGTGTAGTTTCTAATGACTTATCGACTACACCAAATTTTTTGAAGATTTTTGCACGACGTTTTGGTGAAATATTCGCTTTATTTAAATCACCTTTGTAGTGATCAAATACGCGCTTATCCATCATTTTAAACCATAATGAAGGAATTAATGCTGGTAGCAACATACTTGCATAACCACTTGGTAGCTCGGGTGCTTCATCAAAATGACGTAATGCTTGGAATGGACGAGTTGGATAAGCATGATGATCTGAGTGACGCTGTAACTGATATAAGAATAAGTTGGTCACTACATTGTTATTATTCCAGCTATGCTCTGGCATTGTACGTTCATATTGACCATTTTCTTTTTTCTGGCGCAATAAGCCATAATGTTCAATATAGTTAATAATTTCGAAGAGACTAATCCCGTAAAATGCTTGTGTTGCTAAATAAGGAATCGTACCTTTACCAAAAATTTCTACCATAGAAGCATGGAAAGCAGCACTCATACCCCAGCCTTGCAGTAATTCGTTATCGAGTGACCAAAACTCTTTACCTTTACGTTTTAAACGATTTTTTTCAATTTCAATTGCTGATTTAAAAGAACCAATAACTGTACGTGGCCAAAATTCATAGAATGTTTCACCCATACGTGAAGATGCGGGATCTTCAGGCGTAGCTGCACGCTTATGATGGCCATATGGATGCTCAATACGGAAATGGTTATAACCAGTAGGTACTAAAGCAAGATGAGATAAAATATGGTCGATACGATCATGTTTATGGCTTAGTTCATGGGCTGTATTAATTGCAATACCATTAATGGCACCCATGGAAATACCAAGCAAAATTTTGTCAATAAATGAAGTATCTTTACGGCTTGTTAAATAACATGCATAAACATTTGCCGCATATTGCAATGGAATAAAGCTTTTCACTAAACGAGAATAATATGGATCTTTCTCAAGAAGTTTAATTTCTTCATCGGTTGGATTACGTGCATCTTTACCAATGATCGTATCAATTGCAGGAATCACAACGTGTAATAAAAGTGGGCCACCTAAAGCAAATACTTTCTTTAATGGGCGTGGACCAAAATGGTAACCAGCTAAAATACCTAAACCAATTACAGGTAGAGCCGGACTAATCATCCATAAATAGCGCTTACGATCTATCTCACGCATAGACGCTGGCACTGGCATAAGTTCTTGCTGAACATTTACTGGTGCATTCATAGTCATATTTCCTTTTTCTATATATCTATATAGTTAAAGAAATACCATTTGCTTAACAGTTGTAACTGTCCAAAAAACCTATTTCAAAGTCTTTGGCATTTTCTTCCACTTTTTTGTCCTAAAAACACATGTTGATCTATTCTTATAGCTCACTATAATTTTATTAAAATAATGATTGATCACATAAATATGGATGCACTAAGTAAATTTTTTGATGATATCCACTTAAATAAGTCTGAATATATCTATATAAAAGCACAAGGTGAATGGGCCTTTAAAACACAAGATCAATCTGCTTTACTTGCTTATATCGTTTTAACGGGTTCTGTATATATTCAAATAAATACTGTCGAAAAAATAATTGCAAAAGCTGGAGATATTATTTTAATACCCTCTGGAAAAGCTCACCATGCTACAGACTCAAAAGCTACTGCGAGTAAACTTGTAGATCCTGTCGATATTACTCCGTTATTTAATGGGCATCGTCACGATCCAATTGAACTAGGTTCATCAGCATCTGAAAATACATTATTGCTCTGCCTACGCTGTCAAGTTGATACGTATATGGCTGGGCCACTTATTAATGCATTACCCTCTATTATGCATATTCAACATGAAAACCAAACAACTCCACCTGAATGGTTGCAAATAGGGCTTTATTTTCTAGCGGTCGAAACACAAAAAATCCAACCTGGTCATGACAAAATTATTGATCACTTAGTTAGTATTCTTTTAATTGAATGTATTCGAGATCATATTCAACAAATGTCTGATCAACAAAACTGGTTAGGAGCATTAACTCATCCCGAGTTAAGTAATGCTCTATCTGCAATTCATAGCCAACCTGAAGCAAGCTGGACTGTTGAATCATTAGCTGAACAATGCTGCATGTCACGTTCTAAGTTTGCCAATCTTTTTAATAGTATTATTGGGGAACCTCCTCTCACTTATTTACAGCATTATCGCTTTCGTTTAGCAAGCCAATATCTGCGTACAAGTAATTTATCAATTCAACAAATTTCAAATAAAGTGGGCTATTCGTCAGAAACAGCATTTAGTCAGGCATTTAAAAGAGTATTTGATTTATCGCCTAAACAATATAGACAAAATTATATAGGTAGTAGAGATCAGTAATAAAAAAAGCGCCGAAGCGCTTTTTTTATTACATAAGTTTTATTTGATTTTAGCGTGTGACTTTAAGTATTCGCTGTAATCTTCGAGTATTTGCTGACCACGAGATTGACGATAAAGCTGTTGTAATTGCTTTAACTGATCCGCTGGCATAGCATTTACCGCAGCTGAATTTACATTAGAAACGGCAACGACAACCAATTCATTAGGTAAGTTCGCTGTTGTAACAGACCACATACCAGGTTTCGGTGCAGGAACACTAAATGCTGCACGCTCAATTGCACGTTTTAAACCTTGTGAACGAGTAAATACACCTGCAGATTCAAAAGATACTTTATTTTTCGCAACGACTTGTTCAGCTGGCTGAGTTTTGAATTCAGTCAACATGGTAGCAATTTTTGCTTGAGCTGCTTTGCGTGCTTTCTCATCAATTACTTTAGCTTTTGCTTCGTTCATTGCTTGAGCAAGTGGTTTAACGCCAGCAGCATGATAATCACGCACCTTAACCCAAACAGTATCACCATTCGCTAATTGAATATTTGATGAAGCGTTACGATCGCCATTTTTCACATCATCATTAAACAATTTAATTTTTACGTTTGGATCGCTTAGTTGTGGATTTTGAGTAGCTAAAGTTACACCATTTAATGATTCAATTTTTGTACCTTTAACTTGCTGTACAACTGCATCTAGAGAATCATTACCTACAATTGTTTCATTCAAACTATTTACTGTATCTGAATAAACAGTAGCAACCTTATTCTTTTCAACTTCGGCAGTTAAACGCGCCTTCTCAGCTTCAAACGAAGGAATTTGATTCGCTGGAGTCTCTGCTTCAATAATATGGTAACCATATTGTGTTTTTACTGGCTGCGAAACTTGACCATTTTTCAGACTTGAAACAGTTTTATCAAATGCATCAGAGAAAACACCAGGTGCATACGCCTCTACTAAACCACCTTTCGTTTTTGAAGTTGGATCTTCTGAGAACTGAGCTGCTGCTTGAGCAAATGAAAGACCGCCTTGAATTTTTGCATATACCTCATTAGCAAGCTTTTGAGCTGCCGCATCATCACGAGCATCTGTGGTAATAAGAATATGCTTCACAACACGTTTAGCATTTTTTTGCTGAGTTTCTACAAATTTAGCATAGGCTTGTTTGAGTTCCGCATCTGTTGCTGGTGCAGGTTTCGCCATTAAGGACGGAGATAAAACAACATAATCTACATCAACAGAAGCAGGCTGTTTAAACTCGTTTTGATGTTTATTGTAGTAGTCAGTCGCTTCTTGATTAGATGCTGTTAAACCCGTTTTATAGGTATCTAACTTAATACTAGCTAAATGTAATGTACGCTGTTCAGTTTGCAAATTCGCAATTTGCATTACATCAACTTTACTCACTAAAGCATAATCAGAAAAAGTTGAAGTCAACATTTTCAAAGCGTGATCTTGACGCAAGCTCGCAATTAAGGCTTGGCTTGTCATACCAATCGAACGCAAATAATTTTCATATAATTTTTGTGAAAACTGACCATTTTCTTGCAAACTTGGCTGCTGAGCTAACATTTGCTCGATTTGAGCATCGCTCAAAGAAATACCCAATTTTTCAGCTTGCTGAATGAGTAAATTACGAGATACCAATATATCGAGAGCTTTTGCTTGAATAACCGGTAAATTAAGTAAACTTTCATCACCTTTTACAGCAGCTAAATATTGTTCTTTATACCTTTGCGTTAAAGTTTCAAGGTCTTTTTTTGATATGTCCTGTCCATTTACAGTTTTTGCGACATCTGCCTTGTTTCCCCTATTAAAATATCCATTAATACCTACAAGCGCTAAAGGGGTCAAAAACAAAATTAAAAGGACTTTGCCGAGCCAACCCTTAATGACTGTACGAAACGATTCCATAAGTATTCCAATATTTTATTTCGAGGAGAATTTTAACTGAAAAACCACAATGAATGAATGAGCAATATTGGTCAATTCAGATTTTTAATAAAAAACGCGCCTATATCGGCGCGTTTAATCATCTTAAAAGATTAAGCAACTGAATCTTTAAGACCTTTACCAGCTTTAAAGCTAGGTACTTTTGTTGCTTTAATTTGAAGCTCTTCACCAGTTTTAGGGTTACGACCAGTACGTGCAGCACGCTCTTTAACACTGAAAGTACCAAAACCAACTAAAGTTACTGTGTCACCTTTTTTAAGTGCTTCAGTAATTGACGCAATTGTCGCATCGAGTGCCTTGCCTGCATCAGTCTTAGATACTCCCCCTTTTTCAGCAATTGCATCGATTAATTCTGATTTATTCATGAATAAAACATCCTCTTAATATCGTTTGTTTAAGGTCCAAGGCTATAGTTTAAAAGGCCATGACGCCTTTATAGCAATGCTTTGGGGGAAAACGCAATACTAGAGCAGAGCTTTTAGCAAAAATAAATGCTAAAAAACTGTTATATATTTGCTAAATCCCTACATTTTTTTACTTTTCATTCAATTTTGCCTTCAATTTTTGATTTTCTTCAATAAGAGCATCAACCTTTATATGCAATTGAACTAACAGTTGTTCAATGTGCTGTAAGTCCTTCGGAGTAACTAAACCAATTCGATTTAAAGAATGATTTACACTGGTATCTAAAATTTTTTCGACCTTGTCTTTTGTATCAGACACTGACTCTTTCGCCTTTTCGGTTACTTTGCCAACAGTTGTATCGGCTAAATCACCAGTTTTAGACTCAAGTTCTTCCCCTACTTTGACTAGTGAGTCAAATAGTTTATTGCCTTCTTCTTCTGCACGAGAGAAAGCACCTAAACCAGCTAACCATATTTGCTTGGTATACTTTCTAAAATCCAATGCAGACTTTCTAGAACTTTTTGATTTTAATTTGTTTTTATCTCCTTGCTCTTCTGATGGTGTTTCTATATTTGCATTATCCATTGACCTAAGCTCCTGATCGGATGAGACAGATGAAGTCTTATTTAACCACAAAATATTCTTATAATAACAAAGTCAAGACTTGATACATTTATGAAACTGTTCTACAAAACAATCATGTCATGTAAATATATTTAACAGGACAATGTGTTAAGTTTGAGATAGGATGTCTCATTCTCTTAATTAATCTCTAATATTTAAGGATAAACTTTTATGAGTGAAACGCAACAAAGACAAAAACACCCACGTCTGTTGCTGAACATTGTTCTAATTATTTTAGAAACTTTTTTCTCATTTATTCTCACCCACGATGGTGTTCTTCGCTTGCAGGCGAAAAAGTTTATCGCAAATAAAATCACAATCCGTATTAATAGCTACTTGCCATTTTTCAACTTCTATGTGCAATTTACGGAAAAAGGTTTGTTATTTGATATTCATTCTTATGATCGTCGTATTGACTTAGAAATTAATAGTACTCTCATCGACCTTATCAAAATTTTTGCTTTTTCAAATCAACGTAGTTTAAACAATATGCGAATTGATGGAGATGCAGAAACTAAAAAAGAACTCATCGATTTAATTTCACATCTCACTTTACCTAAGCTTCTAGCTGACTGGAAGCAATGGTTCAATACTCCAGATGATGAAGCCGAAGCACTTGCTTCACGTAAAAAAATTGCCCCCTTACTTGAAAAAATTGATCAACAGCGTTCAGAGATAAATTCTTTGAATGTCGAAATTAAGCAGTATCAAAATCGAATTTCACGTTTACAGCAGCGCCAACGCAACATTAACTTGTGCTTTGGTATAATTAGCCTAATATTTATTGCTTATTTCATATATAATTTGTGGGTAGCTTAACTTATTTTTTCTATCTTGATCCTGCACTTGAATTAAAAATAAAAAAACTTGACTATTTTAGTCGGGATTCATAAAATCCTATTATCTAGTCTTAACATGTGTATCGAATCATGCGCCTTACAACTCGCGGTCGCTACGCAGTGACTGCTCTACTTGATTTAGCTTTGCAGCCAACTGAACAAACGATCACGCTCGCCGAAATTGCCGCACGTCAATCTATTTCAGTTGCTTATTTAGAGCAGTTGTTCGCAAAACTTAAGCGTCATGGGTTAGTTTCTAGTGTTCGCGGTGCAAATGGTGGTTACCATTTGGCTCGAAACGCTGATGAAATTACTGTGTTAGAAATTATTGAAGCCGTAAATGAAACTGTTGATGCAACACGTTGTGACCATAAAGGTAACTGCCAAAATGGTGCAATGTGTCTTACTCACGATTTATGGCAAGAACTCTCTCATCATATTGCCGACTATTTAGCTAAAATCACTCTTGCCGACCTCATTAGCCGAGACAACGTTCAAACTGTTGCATTACGCCAAAATGTGACTGGCACAGATTCAGCTCTTTTATCGGGTACAGGTATTTGATATGAAACGTCCAATTTATCTTGATTACGCAGCAACCACTCCAGTAGATCCGCAAGTTGCAGAACGTATGATGGAGTGTTTAACTTTCGACGGTACCTTTGGTAATGCTGCATCTCGTTCCCATGCTTATGGCTGGCAGGCAGAAGAAAAAGTTGAATATGCACGTGAGCAAGTCGCAAATTTAATTAAAGCTGACCCACGTGAAATTGTTTGGACTTCTGGTGCAACTGAGTCAGATAACCTTGCTCTTAAAGGTGTTGCTCAATTCTATGCATCTAAAGGCAAACATATCATTACAAGTAAAATTGAACACAAAGCTGTTCTAGACCCTTGTCGTGAATTAGAAGAACAAGGTTTTGAAATTACTTACTTAGAGCCAGAGCCACAAACAGGTTTAATTACTCCTGAGATGGTTAAAGCTGCCCTTCGCCCAGATACTATTCTTGTTTCTCTTATGATGGTAAACAACGAAATTGGTACGGTTACAGATGTAGCGGCGATTGGTGAATTAACACGTGCCAACAAAACATTTTTCCATGTAGATGCAGCACAAGCAGCTGGTAAAGTTGATATCGACTTATCTACTATGAAAATTGATCTTATGAGTTTCTCTGCTCATAAAATTTATGGTCCAAAAGGTATCGGCGCATTATATGTACGTCGTAGCCCACGTGTTCGCTTAAAAGCACAAATTCATGGTGGTGGTCATGAGCGCGGTATGCGTTCTGGTACTTTGGCAACTCACCAAATCGTTGGTATGGGTGAAGCTTTTGAAATTGCAGGCAAAACAATGCATGCTGAACAAGAGCGTATTCGTAAACTTCGTGACAAACTTTGGAACGGTTTACAAGACCTTGAACAAGTGTTCTTAAACGGTCACCCGACTCAAAACGTTGCTAATTATTTAAATGTCAGCTTCAACTTTGTTGAAGGTGAGTCTTTAATGATGTCGCTTAAAGATGCTGCTGTATCAAGTGGTTCTGCTTGTACGTCTGCAACTTTAGAGCCTTCATATGTTCTTCGCGCATTAGGTTTATCTGATGAGCTAGCACACAGCTCAATTCGCTTTAGTTTTGGTAAATACACGACTGAAGAAGATATTGACCACGTGCTTACAATTACCAAAGCCGCTGTTGAGAAATTACGTGAACTTTCTCCGCTTTGGGATATGTACAAAGAAGGTATCGATCTTTCTACAGTTGAATGGGCAGAACACTAATTATTGAAATTAGTGTTTTAACCCTCATATTAATATTAGGCTGACCCCGAGGTTTGGAGAAGCAAAATGGCTTATAGCGAAAAGGTAATTGATCATTACGAAAATCCACGTAATGTTGGTGTTTTAGATAAAAACTCTGAAAATGTGGGTACAGGCATGGTGGGTGCACCTGCATGTGGCGACGTGATGCGTTTACAGATTCAAGTAAATGACAGTGGCGTAATCGAAGAAGCACGCTTTAAAACTTACGGTTGTGGTTCTGCAATTGCATCAAGTTCACTTGTAACTGAATGGTTAAAAGGTAAAACACTTGATGAAGCTCAAGCAATCAAAAATATTGATATTGCGACTGAGTTAGCTCTTCCGCCAGTAAAAGTTCACTGCTCTGTTTTAGCTGAAGACGCGATTAAAGCTGCGATTGAAGATTATCGTAGTAAAAAGTCAAAAGCTTAATTTGTTACCATTATAAACGTTGGAGTTTTCATGATTCATTTAACTGAAAATGCTGCGACTCATATTAGCAATTACCTTAAAAACCGAGGTAAGGGTGAAGGCATTCGCGTTGGTGTGAAAACTTCTGGTTGTTCTGGGTTGGCTTATGTTCTCGAATTTGTAGACGATATCGATGAACATGATCAAGTTTTCGAACAATTCGGTGTTAAGGTTTTTGTAGATCCTAAAAGCTTAGTTTACTTAGAAGGCTTAGAAATGGACTATGTTAAAAATGGCCTTAACGAAGGGTTCGAATTTAACAATCCTAATAAAAAGGGTGAATGTGGTTGTGGTGAGTCTTTCACTGTTTAATCCTCTCCTTTCCTTTTTCTCATTAAAACAGTGTCTTTCAACAGCACTGTTTTAATGTATTTAATTAACGTGGACCCCATTTCTAATGAATCATTTTGAGTTGTTCAATTTACCTGTGGCACTCGATATCGATTTGGCAAGCTTAAAATCAAATTTCTTGAGTTTGCAACAACAATATCATCCAGATAAAGCCGCAGATAAAGATCAAGCATTGATCAAATCAAGTGAAATCAATCAAGCTTTTAAAACGCTTTCACAAGTTGATAGCCGCGCTGCCTACCTTTTAGCTCTTAAAAAGCAAGATCATCATCTTGACCAATCTATTAGTGATTTTGAATTTCTACAATCTGCATTAGAACTTCGTGAACAACTTGATGAAGCGACATCACCTGAACATTTACGTACGTTAAGATTGGAAGTACAACAATGGATTGATGGCTTGGTTCGTGAATTCAAAATTGATTACAACGAAGAAGATTGGGCTGAAGCACGTGATACCGTACGTAAGTTGCGTTTCTTTCAACGTGTTTTAAACGATATTGATAAAGCAGAAGATCAACTGTTAGATGAAGAAGACAGCTTTGATTTAGACGATGATTTTTAATTTTGCTTTCTCTACTTTATTTTCAAGGGATTTAACTCATGGCACTTTTGCAAATTGCTGAACCGGGTCAATCCAGTGCCCCACACCAACATCGCATTGCGATTGGTATTGACCTAGGAACAACACACTCATTAGTTGCGACAGTGTTATCAGGCAAACCTAAAGTACTCAATGATGTTCAAAATAGAAGATTACTTCCTTCTATCGTTCATTATGGGAACAATACAACTCATTATGGTGAAGAAGCTAAACCATTTATCATTGCAGATCCCAAAAATACGATTGTATCTGTTAAAAGATTTATGGGACGCTCAAAAGCAGACATTAAGTTTCAGCATCCTTATGAATTAGTAGGCTCAGAAAATGAAATGCCTGCTTTTGAAACACGTGCCGGGCGCAAAACACCAGTAGAAATTTCAGCCGAAATTTTAAAACAATTAAAAGATCGTGCTGAAGACAGCTTACAAAATCCTGTTAATGGTGCTGTGATTACAGTTCCTGCTTATTTTGACGAAGCTCAGCGTCAAGCAACTCGCGATGCAGCTCAACTTGCAGGCTTAAACGTATTACGTTTATTAAATGAACCTACAGCTGCCGCAGTAGCTTATGGATTAGATCAAGAAAGTAATTTAGAGACCGACCGTAATTATGTAATTTACGATTTGGGCGGTGGTACTTTTGATGTGTCAATCTTACGTTTTTCACAAGGCGTATTTGAAGTTTTAGCGACCGGCGGCCATACCGCTTTAGGTGGTGATGACTTAGACCGCCTCATTGTGAAATGGGCAAAAAAGCAGCTTAATATTGATGTATTAAGTAATGAAGACTATGCAGTATTTATAGTTGCAGCACGTCAAGCTAAAGAGCAATTATCTACTCAAGATTCAGTTGAATTAAAACTGCTTGATAGAACTCTTACACTAGACCGACCTACATTTGAAAGTATTATTCAAGTTGCTTTAGATAAAACCATCAGTGTTTGTAAGCGTGTATTGCGTGATGCAAAGCTTGATTTGACTGACATTCAAAATGTAGTTTTAGTGGGTGGCTCTACCCGCTCTTATGCAGTTCAAAAAGCTGTACGTGAAGTTTTTGATCAAGAACCTCTTTGCACAATTAACCCAGATGAAGTTGTAGCAATCGGTGCTTCAATTACAGCAAACCAGTTAATTGGTAATAGCCAAGATGGCTCACTTCTTCTAGATGTCACTCCTCTTTCTCTTGGTTTAGAAACAATGGGAGGACTCGTTGAGCGCCTGATCTCTCGTAATACAGCTATTCCTGTTGCACGTCGTCAAGAGTTCACAACTTATCAAGATGGCCAAACTGCCATGTTAATTCATGTGGTTCAAGGTGAACGTGATTTAGTTGAACATTGCCGCTCATTAGGTAGATTTGTACTCCATGGTATTCCGCCAATGACTGCCGGTCAAGCCCGTATTGAAGTCACTTTCCAAGTTGATGCTGATGGCTTACTTACTGTTTCTGCTCGTGAAGCAACTTCTGGTGTACAAGCTCATATCGATATCAAACCATCGTATGGTTTATCTGAGGCAGATACAGAACGCTTATTAATTGAAGGTTTCCAACATGCCGAAGAAGACAAAAATCTTCGCCACTTAAAAGAAACCAAAGTTGAAGCAGAGCGTGAACTTGAAGCTCTAGAGCAAGCCTTAAAAGTAGATGCTGATTTACTTGATAAAAAGCAACTTGCGGAACTCAATTCTTCAAAAGAGTCATTAAAAGTTCAGCTCGAAGGTAGTGATATTCAAGCAATTGAACATGCTGTTCAACAGCTTAAAGTACATAGTGACGCTTTTGCAGCATTACGAATGAACCGACATATTGACCATGCCTTAAAAGGCACAAAGCTCGACGATTGGTCAAAATCAAACTAAAAGGTATAGGTGATCAATATGCCACGTATTAAAGTACTTCCTCATGCTCAGATTTGCCCTGAAGGTGCAGAATTTGAGGTTGAACAAAATGCAAATCTTTGCCAAAGTTTGCTCAATAAAGGTATCAAAATTGAACATGCTTGTGATATGTCTTGTGCATGTACAACTTGCCACGTGATTGTCCGCAAAGGTTTTGATAGCTTAGAAGAGATGAACGATGTTGAAGCCGATCTTTTAGATCGTGCTTGGGGATTAGAACCTGACTCTCGTCTTTCATGTCAGGTTAAAATTGTAGACGAAGATCTTGAAATTGAGATTCCGAAATACACAATTAATCATGCTTCAGAAAATCATTAAAATATAATGTTAAAAAAAGCTGCTTAAGCAGCTTTTTTTATTTATATGATTTATACCTGATCTTGCTCTTGATCAATATTTATTGGCTTAACTTCATCCTCAAGTCTAAGCTGAGCAACACCTTGAGTATTAATTAAAGTTTGTTGAACTTTAATACGTTGAATCATCTTTTCAAGCACTTCAACCAACTCAGGGTATTCGTAGTTCTGTACTTCTTCTAAATTCAAGACTAAATGGAAACCTTTATATTCATAATCAAACCATTGTTGATGATCTGATTTATTTCCTGTGTATTTTTCCATGACTTGCCATGTTTTTACTGCACCTTGAATTCCCTTTAAATAGATTGGGGTTTTCGGTGCACATAGAAAATCACTTTTAATGAGTTGATAAGTATCATCAGAAATGAGTATTTCATCAATTTCAGCAGCATACTGTAAACGCGCCGCCAAATTTACATCACGACCTACAATTGTATAAGCCATACGATGTGTTGCCCCATAGTTCCCAACGTGGCAATAACCCGTACTAATACCCATACGGATATGTAAGGCTGAATATCCCATTTTCTTCCAACGCTCGCGCAGCAACTTCATTTGCTGACGCATAGCAATTGCCATTTCTACACAAGATTTGGCATCTTGTTCAACACCTTGTGAATTTGGATCTCCAAAAAAGATGAGGATTGCATCTCCCATAAATTTATCGACAGTCGCCTCATATTGCTTCGCAATTTCAGTCATATGACTTAAATAGTCATTAAGCAAGAAGGCCAAGTCATCTGGAATTAAGGTTTCTGACAATTCAGTAAAACCTTGAATATCAGAAAAGAATACGGTCATTTTTTTACGTTTATATTCAATTTTTGCTTCAGCCTCTCCACGCATAATCGACTGCCATAATTGTAATGGAGCATAGCGGCTTAACTGATTAGCAAAAGCGATATAACGCGTCATTTGGTCATAATAATGCTGGCGTTGCTGACTAATTTTTTTAACCCAGCGATGTTGGTAGTAATTTCCAATAGTGATGAACATCACTAAACCAAGTAAGGTAATTACCGTTAATTCTTGGCTTGTGGCTTCAAAATATGGATGAAAACCAAATAGAAAAAAAGTACTTAAATAAAAAATAATCGCACCAAGCAGACTCGTTAAACAAATCACTGCAAACGAAATACGACTATTAATTGCTGAGTAAAATAATGCAAAAAGCGCAATAAATGTAGGAACAAGATTGAGATGTACGCCTGCTAGAGTAACCGCCACCACAATTGCATCTATCGCAAAGAAAACACTTTTTTGGGTTTTCTTATCAAATTGGTACTGTAACCAGTGCTCTAATTTAGAACTAACAAAAAGTAAAAAAAGAAAGAAAGGAGGAATATAGATTTGATAATTAGTATTTGGTGAGGTAAAGGCATAGATCACTAAAATCAATGACAGAATTGAATACCCCATCAAACGATGAAAATATGCAAACTGCTTAGGTTCCCGATCTATAAACCTCTCTAATTGCACCCTATCCTCCACATTTCAATGTAGCCACACTCACATGTGGCATGACATTGATTTAATCCATGCGCCAATCAAAAGGCATATCACCCTGACCACGTAAAGCAAGCATAAGGGTCTGACGCATGTGAGCTAAAACATCACTTGTGTATGGTACAGCTGGTGTACCCCACACTGGTTTAGGCCAAGCTACGTCATTTTGATAGCGGACAACATGGTGGAAATGTAATTGAGGTACCATATTACCTAAAGCTGCAACATTCATTTTGTCAGCACGAAAAACGCGAGATAACTGGCTAGATAACCAGCTTGATTCACGTAAAAACTGTTCTTGGTCAGCTTGACTTAATTCGTATAATTCCGTGATTCCTGGTACACGAGGTACTAAAATCAACCAAGGAAATTGCATATCATTCATTAAACGACATGTTGAAAGCGGGAAATCGCCTACAAAAAAAGTATCTTGAGCAAGTTGTGGATGCAAACTAAACATATCTTTTATAAATGACAATAAACAATAATGGCTAATACTATCACATCAGTTTTGATGTGAATATTATTAGTAGTCCGTTTACTTACAAATAACAATGATTTTATGCACTTATTCATATCTCAAGGTATAAAAAAGTACATAAAATCCAATCACAACAAGACAAATGCCCTGATCAGTTATGGCTTATTCAAAAAACTGGACTCAGGCATGTAATTCACTCATCAATTTTTGTAGTAAATCATTGATAAATTGAATTCGTTTTTCATAGTCTTCAAGCTGCACCATCACTTTCAAGCGCTGTCCACCTTCCATACGATAATAGGTCGGGTTCTTTTGCATGAGTTGAATAATACTAATCGCCTGAACTGGAGTATCTGGTGAAAATTCAATGTTGCCGCCTTGAGTATTAATATCAATTTTTGTAATACCCAAATGCTCCGCTTTTAAGCGGATCTGATGCACGCTAAACAAGTGTTTAACTGATTGCGGTGGAACACCAAAACGGTCAATAAGCTCCATGCGAATATTATCCAGTTTTTCTTGAGTATCTGTATTACTAATACGTTTATAGAATAATAAACGTTGATGAACATCACCTAAGTAATCATCCGGAATAAGTGCTGGAATATGTAAGTTAATTTCTGCAGTTAACGACAATGGTGCATCGAAATTCGGTGTTTTACCCTGTTGAATTGCTTTAGTCGCTTTCTCAAGCATTTCCATATACAAGCTATATCCGATCGCCTGCATTGAACCGCTTTGTTGCTCACCCAACAATTCACCAGCACCACGAATTTCTAAATCTTCCGTAGCGAGCATAAAGCCTGCGCCTAATATAGAAGCTCGTTGAATTGCATCAAGACGTTTTTCAGCATCACCTTTCAAGTGCTTGATTGAAGGCACCAATAAGTAAGCATAAGCTTGGTGATGTGAACGACCTACACGTCCACGCAACTGGTGCAATTGTGCTAAACCAAGCTTATCTGCACGTTCAATTAAAATTGTATTGGCATTTGGAACATCAATACCCGTTTCAATAATGGTTGAACACACCAGCACATTATATTCTTTGTGGTAGAACTGCTGCATAACTTGCTCAAGTTCACGTTCGCGCATTTGTCCATGTGCTACCGCCACGCGTGCTTCTGGCACAAGCATACGAATATTTTCAGCCGCTCGCTCAATGGTATCTACTTCATTATGTAAGAAGTAAACTTGTCCACCACGTAATAACTCACGCAAAATCGCCTCTTTGATTGAAGCATCTGTATGTTCTTGAACAAACGTTTTTACTGCTAAACGACGTGCTGGTGGAGTGGCAATGATCGATAAATCACGCATTCCCGAAAAAGCCATATTAAGCGTACGAGGAATTGGAGTTGCCGTAAGGGTCAACATATCAACATCAGCACGCAAAGCCTTAATTCGCTCTTTGTCACGTACGCCAAAGCGATGTTCCTCATCCACGACCATTAAGCCTAGATCTTTAAACTGAACATTCTCTTGTAATAACTTGTGTGTGCCTACCACAATATCGACTTTACCATCCGCCAAGTCTTCAATATTTTTTAAATGAGTTTTGTTCGAACCAAATCGTGATAACACTTCAATACGAACAGGCCAATCAGCAAAACGATCTTTAAAAGACTCATAATGCTGTTGGGCAAGTAACGTGGTAGGAACTAAAACTGCAACTTGTTTATCATTTTGTACTGCAACAAATGCTGCTCGCATGGCCACTTCGGTTTTACCAAAACCTACATCACCACATACCAATCTATCCATTGGTTTTGCTTGCTGCATATCATACAACGTAGCTTCAATTGCATTGGCCTGATCAAGTGTTTCTTCATACGCAAAGCCACTTGCAAATTGCATATAAAGCGACTGATCCAATTCAAAAGCAAAACCAGGTTTTGACTGACGACGTGCCTGAATATGCAAAAGCTCGGCTGCAACATCATGAATTTGCTCTAATGCTTTACGTTTTGCTTTACTCCAAGCATCAGTACCAATTTTATGTAACGGTGCTAAATCTGGGTCGCCGCCACTATAACGGCTAATCAGATGTAAGTTCGTTACTGGGACATAAACTTTGGCATCTTCAGCATAATCTAGTTGCAAGAACTCATAGTCTTGACCTTCGATAGCAAGTGTAATTAAGCCAGCATAACGTCCCACACCATGATCAATATGTACGACAGGAGCACCAATACTTAGCTCAGTTAAGCTTCGAATTAGAAACTCTTCAGAAACTTCTTGTTGACGCTTACGACGACGCTGTACAACTCGGTGTTCATAAAGCTGATTTTCTGAAATAACTGTTAATTGATCAGTTATAAGTAAGCCACGGTCTAAAGGTGCATTGGTAATCGCAATTGCAAATTGACTGGTTTTGAATTGCTCAAAATTCTCTACATTCGGAATTTCACCCAAACTTGAACGCAATGCATCTTTTAAACTTTCTCGGCGCCCTGCACTTTCTGCAACCAATAGAACAGGATGGTTTGCTTCATCAATATATTTTTTTACAGCTGCAAATGGTTTCTCTTTTTTTGGATCGACCGGTAATTTAGGGGGTTGCTCAGTTTTAAGGTTAAGTGCACCAGCTTTTTCTTCAATAGTTTCTGCACTTACAAGCATACGCGGAAACTGATTTAAAGCACTCAGCAAATTATTTGGAGAAATAAATAACTCTTCAGGAGCAAGAATAGGTTGATCAATATTATGACGTCGATCTTCATAACGACGCATAACTTCTTTCCAGAAGCTAGTTAAATCGGTATCAACATCATTAGTTGTAATTACAATGCAATTCTTTGGCAAGTACGTTGTAAACATACTTTGCGATTGCATCTGTTCTTTATTAAAAAATAACGGTAAATAAAATTCAATTCCAGGAGATGCTATGCCATCTAAAACATCTTGATAAATTGGATTTTTCTTAGGATTTGCTGTCGGGAAAAACTCAGAATAACGATCTCTAAAAACTGACCGTCCTTTTTTTAATGGAAACTCTTTAGCGGGTAGAACAGTAAAACTTTTTAACGTTGTGGTTGTTCTCTGGGTTTCAGGGTCAAAGAATTTTAACGAATCAATTTCGTCATCAAATAGGTCTATGCGGATAGGAGCTTCTTGCCCAGATCCAAAAATATCCATAATACTGCCGCGTACAGCAAATTCTCCATGATCATAAACTGTATCTACTAAATGGTAGCCAGCCTGAACCAATCTTAGTTTTTGCTGTTCTAAATCAAATTTTTGCCCCACTCTTATATCAAAGTGCTTACCCAAAACCCATGAGTAAGGCGCAACCCGTTGAGCCAAAGTACTTGCTGAAATGAGTAATACGCCTTGCTGCGGCATATTCGATAAAATCGCAAGACGTTCCGAGACAATATCCTGATGCGGAGATAACCGATCATAAGGCAAAATTTCCCAATCGGGAAAAATTGTCGGCTTTACTCCATAAAATTCAAGTTCACTTTCTAATTGAGCAACATGTTGGTTGTTTCTAGCAACTAATACCAATAAAGAAGAATGCTGATTCGCAATTTCTTTAAGCAATAAAGCTGCTGATGAACCTAATAATGACCCCACCCAACGCTTTTCACCGGCCTTGAGTTGTTGCAAATTCAATTGAGAGATTTCTTGTTGAAACATGTATATGGCTTTTATGAGCTAAAAAGGTATGAGGTTAATAGTAGCATGATGTTTTTATTGAATTGAGTTATTTTTCTGAAATCAAGCTACTACTTTACGATACTTTTTTATAGTTCTTAAACAAATGTTTGAACTTATTTATCACGTAGAAACATCACATAATATTGGTTCAATATTTGTATGATTGCTTTAAGTTCAAGCAACTTTTCTTGAGTATTACCTAACCTTTCGACATAGCGTTGATTTGCAATTTCTAAATCAATTTTTTCATTAATTTGTGGTGTGATTTGGAATAACTTACGTAAATCATCAAAGTTCTGTAATTTACGATTTGAAAAATATTCAAGGTGCTCTGACCACTTTTCATTAATCACGACATCTTTAATAACCGGACCACGCTCTGAATCAAAACTGAGCTGATTCTCCTGTAAATATAATTGCTCTGGTGACTCTTTCGAGCCTTGAAAAAGCTGGCTTAACTTTTTAAACATTTCATCACATCTTATTAGTTTCAATTTATATAGTAGAGGTAATCTACTCACCTCTACCATCTAAGTTTATTTTTTTAATGCCTACTCGTCACCCAAGTCATCTAGAAAATCTACTGTCGGTACGAAAAATAAAGTACCTGTTTGGGCAGTACTAAAGTCAAGTAAGCGGTCAAGATGACCTTGCTCATTTCCTAAGAACATATTTTCAAGCATTTGACGGGTTGTACTAAATTTACGCGAGTATCCAATAAAGAAAGTCCCATATTCATTTTTTGAAGGGTTAGAAAAAGGCATATTGGCACGCATAATTTTTAGCTCATTACCTTCCGCATCATGCGCTTTACTTACCACATTATGAGCTGTTAAAGGCTTTTCATCATCACCGAGTTCAATATCATTAAACTTCTTACGACCAATTACTTTTTCTTGTTCTTCATCACTTAAAGCACGCCATTTTCCCATATCATGGGTATATTTTTGAATAAATGCATAACTTCCCCCAATAAATTCGGGATCTTCACTACCCACTAGAGCCCACTGCGCTGCAATTACAGGTTCAGGATTTTCTGTTCCATCTACAAAGCCAATAATTGCACGACCATCGAAATAACGAAAACCATGTACTTCATCAATTGGATAAGTCACTTTACCCAACTGTTCATTGATAATACTTCCCAATTCATAGCAGAGAGCTTGTCGATCAGCACGAATATGAAAGAATAAATCACCTGGTGTTGAAACGGCCGTGTACTTTGGACCTTTGATTTCTTGAAATGTTTCTAATTCTTGAGGCTTTGATTGTTCTGGAAATAAGATATCCCAAGCATTTGAGCTAAAACCGAACGTGGCATTAAATTTACTTTCTGGATAACGATTAGACAAACTTCTGGTTAACGCTGAAAAATTAGCTGCAAAATCTTTTACTTTTTCTACAACAGAATCACCTTGAGCTAATCCTAATACAATAAATAATGCATTTTCTCCAGGATGACTCGTTACAGGCTGAATTCTCATACATTCCATAAAACAGGCCTTATTTTGGTAATTTACGGTAGTAATTTAGCATATTCATGTTTTTATCGTACGATTTCTTATGGTTCTCAACTATTAAAAAAGAGATTGAACGATCCCAATCTCTTGTAATTTTTCTAATTTATATTTAGCTACCATATTGTTTTTTTAGGTACTTTACAATTTGGGAAGATTCAAACATTTTAACGCCTGTATTTGGATCAACTAAATAAGGCACTTGCATTTTTCCTTGCATAATCTGCAACAATTTTTCTCGTTTACCACCCTTTAAGGGTACATATTTTCCCGGTTTTAAGCGAAGAATAGCAGGCCCCATATCTTGCCACCTTTCTTTAGCCACATTATGCAAAATATAAGGAATTTCAAGTTCGCATAGTACATTTCTTACTACTCTTGAATATGGGCTTGCTTCAAAACTCCATAATTCAAGTTTATGTTCAGGTGCGGCCCGATTTACTATTTTTTTATCAATCCAGACTCCACGAGCACCATTTAATAAGGTTCCAGCAAATGCAACATATGGTTTTTCAGGATAATTTGAAAATTTCTGAGGCGTTTGCCCTGTCTTACCATAATGTTTGAATAAGTGATGAATAATATCTTGTGATTCGTATAGTTTATCGCCTGTATTTTCATCAATTAAAAATGGAAACTGCAATTTACCGCCTATTTCTTTTACAACTGAACGATATCTTGTTCCCCCTTTGGGACATGGGTAAATTTCCACATCCAAATTTAAAAGTGTAATCACTTCACGAACACGCCGACAAAATGGTGAACCTTCAAACTCATAAAGTTTTAGAGCTTTAACAGGCTGATTAGGAAATGCTGTACCTGTAACCCCTCTACCACCTTGAGCAATTGCAGATGCTACTGCTTGCAGCACTTTAATTTGATGATTCACCATTACACGTTCCTTTATATTGTGGAGCTAAACTAATTTTTCCTTAGCAATCACAATTCCATTGTTATCTGCATAAATAAAATCGCCAGATTGAATTGTGACTCCACCAAAATACAAAGGAATATCTACTTCACCAATGCCCTTACGGTTACTTTTTTGCGGAATTGCAGCCAATGCATGTACACCTAAATCCAAAGTTGCAAGTGCATCAACATCACGTACACAGCCATAAATAACCACACCATTCCAGTTATTTTTAACTGCTGATTCAGCAATCATATCTCCCATAAGTGCGCAGCGCATTGAAGCACCACCATCTACAACTAATACCTTCCCTGTACCATCTGTAGCCAATAATTCTTTTACACGCGAGTTATCTTCAAAACACTTTACAGTCACAACTTGTCCACCAAAAGTTTGACGTGCACCGTAACTTTTAAAGAACTTACCGTCCATTGAGGGCGTGACCACTTGTAAATCTTTTTCCAGGTTATCATCCAATAAATCACATGTCACAAATGGTACTGTTGACACTTTTATTCTCCCTATCGAGTTTGTTGTATGCTGAGATTATCATATCGTTTAAATGCTTCAATTTGCGTTAGCGCCGCTACAACCATGGTATGAGCCAATTGCTCTGCGGTAACAGGTTTATATTTGAATGGTTTATTCCATTTACTTTCAATGAATTTAAAAAGACTTTGTCCTAAATCTTCCATAAAACGCACATCGCTACGCTTACCAATCAATAGAGATGGCCTGAAAATAGATAATTTTTCGATGCCTAAACTCTGAATATAGTCTTCTAATTGTCCTTTAACCTTATTGTAGAAAATTGGTGAATTAGCATTTGCCCCAAGTGCACTTACAATTAAAAAATGGATATGCTTATCTTGGATCAAGTCTGCAAAATGAGCATTTATCTCATAATCCACCGCATAAAAGCCTTGTTTTGAACCTGCTATTTTTAAAGTTGTACCTAAACAGCTAAATGCGTGAGTATGATCATTTACGTCTTCATCGTTGAGCAATAAAAAATCTTCAATTACTAACTGAGTAACTTTTTTATATGTATTAAGTAGTTGTGATTCTTTTCTAACAACAACTGTAATCGCTTCAAATTCCGGTGTTTGTTCAAGCTCTTCAACTAGAGCTAATCCAACGAGTCCTGTAGCACCTACTACAATTGCTTTTTTCGTGCTTATAGTCATTTTTTATCCAACCTTCTTTAAGTTTGTATCAAATTTAACCTTTTCTTACGGTTTTAGCAGCCCCTAAAACGGCTTAAAATGCTCTCAAGGCTTGACTTCACGGTATTGATTCATCACAATATGGCACTTGTTTACGGGCTGGTGATGGTTACACCAGTTTACTGGATTGACCACAGCCCGCCCAGACCAACTTATTTTCAAGGAGTGCAAGAGTGGCAAACTCTGCTCAAGCTAAAAAACGTGCGCGCCAAAACGTTAAAGCGCGTAAACACAACGCAAGCTTGCGTTCTATGGTTCGTACTTACATCAAACGTACTTTAAGTGCAATCGCTGGTGGTGATTATGCTGTTGCTACAGAAGCTTACAAAAAAGCTGTTCCTGTAATCGACCGCATGGCTGATAAAGGCATCATCCACAAAAATAAAGCTGCTCGTCATAAGAGCCGTTTAAATGCTCAAGTTAAAGCTTTAGCTAACTAATTGAAGCATGTAAAAAAAGCCCAACAGGGCTTTTTTTATTACCTATAATTTTATAATTACTCTACTTTATGAAATTTAGAGACATCTAACTCGTAAGCTTCGCCTCGCCAAATCCATTTCAATTTACAATTTGGAAATTCATCCCCTTCAAACCACACAAACAGGCCTTCCATCATTTCTGGCCAATCTGCTTTTTGTATTTGATTGTTGCCTGAAATTACAGCAACTATGGCAGCAATAATTGTGTCATGACTAACAGCTAAACTCAGCCCACTTTTTGTTTTAGGATGAGTCTGATAAATAAGTTCCAACACATCTAAAACCCCAGTAATGGGATGTTTCATACCAGGTAATGCATTGTTCACAAAACTATTAATAAAGCCTAAAGCACCTTGTTTACGAAAATATGGTGCAGCCTGTTGAATATCGAGTACAAAGCTCCCTGGTTCTACCAGTAAGCCTTGTTCAACAATTTCAATTGTATGTGTATTCGGCTCAGGGCTTACCCCATCTGCACCTTCAATCATAAGTGCAGCAGTATCTACACAACGTTGAATTGGACTAGATATACAATGTTGAATCACACGATCCGTATTTTTAATTAAATAGCTACCCCATTCCTGTGCAAGCTCACGTCCTTGAGGTGTAAGTTGAAGGTCATATCCTGCCAAGCCTTGCCCATCTACCAGCTCTCTTAAGGAGTGACGTGTAAAAAGGGTTACAGGAGTTGAAGCATCAGGCAATAAATCAATTGCTTCAAACATGCTTTTAGGCAATAAATCGAGTGCCATTTTTATCGTGTCATCTTTTCTCAATATTTTGCCACTATAGCATGTCTGCAATAACTCTCAATCCAAAACACCCGATTGAGCCAAAGCTTCAAATGCTATTTTTTTGCTTTCCTGATCACGAAATGCGATAAAGCCCCCGTTTAATACAGTATCACGTTGGTTATATTCAAATGGTTTACCTTTTAGTGTGAGCAATCCTCCACCTATACTTTCTAATAATCCCTGACCTGAGCTAGTATCCCATTCAGATGTAGGGTGAAATCTAGGGTAAATATCAATCTCGCCTTCTAACATCATGCAAAATTTATAAGCACTTCCCGCTTCACGTCGAATTACGGTACGGCTCTTTTCAATTGGCTCAATAAACTTCTGATACTTCGGGTTTTTACTACTATGACTTAAGCCAATTTGTACAGGCGCTTGTGTCGAATAAGATTCTTTTTGATATTGGTACCATTGTTGTTGACTAAAGTTATATTTAAAAGGCAAATGGTTTAAATAACCTAAATAAACAACTTGTTCACACGGTACAACAATTACAGAAAATACAGTTTCACGCCCCTCAATCAAACTCAAATTTATCGTGAACTCATCTCGTTCATGTATAAACTCTTTCGTACCATCAAGAGGATCTAGCATCCAACAAGAAGACCAATCGTGGCGAGCGCTATAGTCGCTTTCTTCGGATAAAACTGGTAACTCCGGTGTGATTTCTGCAAGATGTTTTAATAAAAATTGATTTACTTTTAAATCTGCTTGGGTTACAGGTGAATCATCATGTTTTTCTTGAATATTAAACTCATATCCAGCTGAATAATTCTGATATTCTTGTAATAAGATCTGACTAGCCTCTTCCAATATTGGTAGTAGCTGTTCAATTAAGACATCATTGGGGCGAGTTGTTGTTATAAACATAAATAAGCTCTATTTACTTTCCTTTTCATTATAAGTGAATTGTGACAAATTCAGTATTCACCAACAGTCTAGTATTCTTACAAAAAGCTCTTATCTTTAACTAAGAAGTCTTCTATTACCTTAAAAGCTGATTCTTTATATTTTTACTTATTAAACCACTTATTACTCAAGAGAAAGTAACGTTAAATTTTGTATAAAAAACATATTATAACTTATGAAAAATAAACAACTTAATGTAAAACCAACCATTTCCTTTTCACACATTTCTTGCTATGTTCAATAGCACAATAACAAAATGGAAGACTAAATATGACGCTATATGGATATCACTTTTCAACAATTGAAAATAACTGGGAAGACTTAACCCCATTAAATGAGTTTTTACAAACATTTGCCGATGATGATGGTGATGTCTCCCAAAGAGACAAAGAATCACTGAAAGAAATTATTGCTAAATCCGATACAGCTTTGGCTTTAGCTAAAGAAATGGGTTGGGATGGTAGCTATACGGGTTGCCCTTATTTATTCTGGTTACCAAGTAAGAATACACAATCATTTGAATATGGATTTGTTTTTAAACAAACCTCAGATAATTCGACTTTTGTGATTTCACCAATTGAATTGGCTTATCTGGCCCAAGATGAGCAGGTAGAAACTTTAAGTAAAAATATTGACTAAGGGACTGTTCTAAATTTTGTGTAAGTACTTAATTTTCATTTATCCTTCAGAGGATAATTACAAAAGGTACTTCACATGGATGAAGCAACAATCAAAAGTATGGCTGCCGAATTGGCTAAAGGTCTAAAAACACCAGAAGACTTAAACCAAATGACAGCAGTCTTTAAAAAATTCATGATTGAAACTGCACTCAATACTGAACTTTCAGACCATCTCGGTTATGAAAAGCATCAGCCCAAGAAAGGCTCAAATAGCCGTAATGGGTTTAGTTCTAAAACCATTACAACTCAAGATGGACAACTGGCTTTAGATATTCCCCGTGATCGAGAAGGTTCATTTGAGCCACAAATTATCAAAAAGCACCAAACACGCATCACCAGTATGGATGACCAAATCCTCTCACTGTATGCAAAAGGAATGACTAATAGGGAAATTGTAGCCTTCTTCAAAGAAATGTACGATGCCGATGTGTCAGCATCTCTCATCAGCAAAGTTACCGATGCTGTGATTGAGCAAGTGACTGAGTGGCAAAATAGAGCCTTAGATAGCCTTTATCCTGTTGTCTATCTTG